>CACZQE010000296.1 GCA_902783205.1 uncultured Lachnospiraceae bacterium
ACAAAACGCATGGCGCTGTGATAGGTCTGGGCAAAAAGGAAGCAGATCCCGATCTCGTCCAGAAGATTGGCGCTCTTTGCAGCCGGAAGCATGATATTGACGCCCAGGGCCTCCAGGACATCTGCAGAACCGCATTTACTGGAAGCTGCCCGGTTTCCGTGCTTTGCTACTGGTACGCCGCCCGCTGCGATGACAATGGATGAAGTAGTGGAAATATTAAAGGAATTGGAACGGTCTCCGCCTGTTCCCACGATCTCCAGTACATCCATGTCATGCAGAAGCTTGACGCAGTGATTACGCATGCCCACAGCGGAAGCCGTGATTTCCTCGATGGTCTCCCCCTTCATGGCCAGGGCAGTCAGATAAGCACTCTTGCTGGCCTCTCCTGCCTCACCGCTCATGATTTCATCCATGACCGTCATGGCCATGTCATAGGGCAGGTCTTCGTACTTTGTCAGTTTAAGGATTGCTTCTTTGATCATGTTCAAACCTCCATAAATTACAGGGTCCTGCCCCTTCATAATCTTAAGAGGATTGAACATACAGGGAAGTTCAAAACAGGACCTTCTTTACATGTTCATCATTATGCCGGTACAATGCTGTCTTTTTAAAAATAATCAGTTAAATATAAAAAACAAAACCCGGAAAGCAGCCGCTCTTTCCGGGTAATCTCTCTTATCGTGATCTAGGCAAGCTTGTTCACCGCTTTAGTAAGACGGGAAATCTTTCTGGATGCCGTATTTTTATGGTAAACACCTTTGGTTGCAGCCTTGCTGATCTCAGAGATAGCAGCCGGTAAAGCAGCCTCTGCAGCAGCCTTGTCACCTGCAAGTACAGCAGCGTCAACTTTCTTGATGGCAGTCTTCACTCTGGACTTGATGGACTTGTTTCTTAATGTTTTCTTCTCGATGACTAAAATTCTTTTTTTAGCAGACTTGATGTTAGCCAATCTGTACACCTCCAAAAATATCTTGTTCCGCCGGCTTAAAAATCAGCCGGGAAAGTCATATACAATTTCAATCTGTCTGCCGCAATTCAGACAGGATTCATCTGCGCGGATCAGGACACGGACGATCCCACGCAAACATACCATTCTATTCTATGGAAAATGCAGGCATTTGTCAATAGGAATTTTCACGAATTCCCTCAGAAAAAAGCCCTTATCCCTTCATCTTCCGGCACAGAGAGACGAGAAGGGTCTCCAGGGCAGTTCTGCCCTCCATTTTTCCTGTTTTCACCGCCTGATCCGCCTCTATGCACTCAGCAAAGCAGTCTTTATAAAGAGCGGCGGGGTCCTTTGCCCGGATCCGGCGGATCTGGTCCCTGTAGCGCCTTATAACAAATCGCTGCAGTCCTGCCGCCCTGGCCATCTCCGTCTCCGGTACATGATCTGACTCCATATCAGCCAGCAGAGACAGTATTCTGTACTGTCGGACGACCAGTGCCAGCACCCGCAGAGGCTGCTCTTTCAGGACCATCAGGTCTTCAAACTGCTTTAAAGCCTTTTTTGTATTTCCGGCGGATACAGCGTCAGTCATCTCAAATATCCGGTTTTCCGTCTCCACACTTAATATGGCATCGATGGCTTCCCGGGTTACTTCGTCCCGGTCTCCCAGATAAGCCGCCAGCTTGTCCGTCTCATTTTTCAGAGTGAAAAGATCTGTCCCGGCCCGGCTCAGAATGTAAAGCGCGTCTTCTTTCCTGATTTTCTTGCCTGACTGCCGAAGCCACAAGGCCACCGTCCGGATCAGGTCATCTTCGGACTGGTTCTTCTTAAGGAACTCTGCCGTATATCCGTTTTTCTTAATCCATTTATAAGCCTTGGTCCGCTTGTCCGCCTCCGTCTCCAGAATCAGGAGGACAGTGGTATCCGGCATATCCTTCATGAGGGAAAGGAAGGCGTCTTTACCTGTCTTTAAGATATCCGTTGAATCCAGGACGATCAGCCTTTTCGGAGCAAAGAAAGGAAATGTGTCCGCCAGGTCTTTTAAAGCAGGGACATCAACAAATTCATTGGCATAAGCCATGTAATTCATGGTATCGTCCGGGCCCGTCAGAGCCCGCCGGAGCATTTTTCCTGCCTGGTTCAGAAGATATCCTTCATCTCCGGTAAAAAGATAAACCTTATAAAAGTTTTCTTCCTTGATGGACTTTTCCAGCTCTTTTAACCGCTTCATACTCTTTCCCTTTCTTTAGCCTCTTTATAGATTATAGTCTCCCCGGGGCCTGCTTTCAAGTCATTCATTTCAGGAGGTCCCTGTAATAAGCGGCTCCGGTCCTCTTTCCGTCCGTCTCCAGGATTATGGCCCCATTATCAGCAGTAACCAGGATCCGGCTTCCTTCCTTTTCCAGACGGTCCAGCACTTCCGGATCCGGATGGCCGTAACGGTTGTGGCGTCCTGCGGATATAAAGGCATCTGCCGGATGGAAGCGGGCCAGAAGGGACTCTTTAGTGGAATAGCGGGATCCGTGATGGCCTACTTTAAGAAGAGTCAGATCTTCCGGCAGGTTCTTTAAAAGCAATGTCTGCGAAAGCATCCTGTCTTCCTGTTCATTCCCCAGATCCCCTGTAAAAAGTCCTGTAAAATCTCCATAGGACATATAAAGGACCAGAGAATAACTGTTTTCGTCCTCCGGGTCCGCCCGGAAGCCCGGATTGAGACAGAGAAAGCTGACCGGTCCCGCCCGGATCCTGTCACCCCGGATCAGATAAGAGATTTTTGTCCCGTTAAGCCCGGACAGGGCAATCAACTTCTCTTCGGCCTGATTTTCGTATGGTCTGTCCGCTCCAGGAAGGAAAAGGGTTCCTACGGGAAAGCGGCAGGTAAGGAGTTCCCTCACTCCACTGATGTGATCTTCATCCATATGGCTGCATACAATGTAATCAAGCTTTGTTATACCGTAATAGCGAAGGGCGGGCAGGATCACATTTTCCCCGATATTTTCTCTGCTTGTGCTTCCTCCGTCTATCAGCATGCTTTCTCCGCCGGGAAGCCTCAGCAGAATGCAGTCCCCCTGTCCTATGTCCAGCATGGTGATCCCCAGCCTTTTTGACGGTATCATAAGGCTGATCCCGCTGACCAGAAGAATAAAGGCAGCCATTAGCACAGTCTTTTTCTTAAGCCAGAGATAAAAAGCAGCAAAGAAGGCCAGATAGAGGAAAAGCACAGCCGGGACCGATGGGCATCCTGTAACAATCAGGGAGGCAGGAAGCTTCCGCACCCATGTGAAAGCCAGTCTGTATCCATCAAGAATCAACCCCGCCGGGAGACAGATCAGCCTGCCGGCAGGAAGCCAGATGGTGCCTGCCAGAAGGGCCAGCAGCCCCGAAATCATAAGAGGGACCATGAGAGGCAAAACGATCAGGTTAAGCAGTATGCTGTATGGGGCATACTGATAAAAGCACCGCAAAAGGAGGGGCATAGTCCCGCCTGCAAATACCAGTCCTCCAAGAAGGGCTCTGCCAATCTTTCCCGGCTTTCTTCCGGCGGAAGCGAGCCGGTCGGCCGCCGGCATCAGACCGCCCAGGGTAAATACAGAGGCAAATGAAATCATACATCCCCCGTCCAGAATCCGCAGGGGACAGTCAAAAAGCATCAGAATTCCCGCCAGGCACATGGCGCTGATCATATCGTAGGAAGCCCCGAAGAGCTCAGCTGTCAGAAAGGTCATATACATAAGACCTGCCCGAATCACGGAATTGCCTGATCCTGTAAGTAGGGAATAAAAAAGCAGGGCAGCCGCTCCCGCCAGAAAAGCAGCTCTGTAACTTATCCCTTTTCTCCTTAAGAAACGGAAAAGCCTGCCCGCCGCAATGGTCACATGGAGACCGGAAACCGTCAGCAGATGAGCCATGCCGTTCTCCTCATAAAGCCTTTTCTGAGACCGGGTCAGTCCGGTCTTATCCCCGATCAGCATGGCTTCCAGCAAGGCAGCCTTCTCCGGCTCCATACAGGACCTTAAGACCCCGCCCAGATGACATTTGATCCGGTATAAAACCCTCGCCGGCGAAAAGCTGTTTCTGGCCTGCAGGTGAACGCCTGAGGCAGAAAAGGTGGAACGGATACCCCGGGAAAGATTGTAACTTCTTGCATCAAAAGCACCGGGGTTGGCCGGTCTTTCCAGGGAATAAAGAACTCCGGAAAGCCTGACCCTGTCTCCCGGATATAAGATCTCCGTCACATCATCATCCACAAAAACCGCGCAGGCCCCACATAGTCGCAGGTAATTTCTCCCTTCAGACCCGCTTCCATTTCCTCCGGTCTTAAATCCCTCTCTCCTTCCCCTTCCGGTCAGCTCAAGGAGTCTTCCTCCCGAAGGCAGGGTGCGGACACTCCTGATCCGCCCCGTCAAAGTCCCCTTCACTCCGTCAGATGATAAAGGTTCTCCCAGAAGGCTGCCCTCATAGAGGATACAGTCTGTTCCGCGGCTGAAAGAAGCTGACAGAATCAGCAGGCTGCCGGCTGTCATGGACAGGACAAGGCAGGCCGCAGGCACAAAAAGGCCCTTCCTGCCGCGGCTCATGGCATAGATTACCAGTGCCGGAAGCAGAAGGGCCTCCAGAATCAGACCCGTCCGGCCGTATGCCAGAAACAAAGCCTCTCCAAGCACAAGTCCTGCCATCACAGCAAAAAGGGGTCTTTTCATTTTTATTTACAAAACTTATTTACTGTAGGAAAGATCCGGACTCAGAAGCCCGTCAAATCCCTTAAAATCATTCAGCTTGGACCGTCTTTCCCCTTCCACCGTAAACTGGACCTGGTAAGAGGCATTTAAGGAAGCAAGGGAATTCACCATGGAATACACGGTAATCTGCTCATCCACGTCGGGTGCCAGGGTCTCTATATCGCTGCTCAGGTCCACATAACAAATGTTATCCCTGATCTGCACCTGGCGAATCTTAAGATCCGGCGGCAGAGGGCTGATATACTTGCCGCCCTCCGGCGGGTTCTTAAGCTCATTTAAAATGCACTCTGTCATGGGCATGTTGTCGGTTGCCGTCAGAGTCTTATCCACCGCTGCCATTTTCTTACCCGACTTGTCGGCATAATAGAGAGTCACCCGCTTTTTGGTGGTGTAGACTGACTCACTGTCCTCATCATCAAGGATAAATGTATCATCCGTCATCAGGCCAACCGGCACGCCGTCAGTTCCGATCAGGCTGGTGTCATCCACGGAAAATGAAACGGAATCTACCCCATCAATCTGAAGAACAGATTTGACCACGGAAATCCGCATCATAGCTTCTTCCACATCATCCAGACGATTGTAGCCGGCACCGAAATCAATCTTCTCCTGTCCCTCCAGAATTTCAATGCTGTTAACAGCAACCTCTTTGGGTATGGAGGCCTGATAAGGTGAAGTCCTGTCCTCATCAGGAGAAGAAAGGACACGGAGAATCTCATTGGTCTCTGCATGAGGATCCTTCACATTTTCCAGTGTATAGGATACCGGAACAAATCCGGTCCCTTCCGCATCCAGATAATAAAGAGTGACCGTCTTACCCTTGTGTTCATCTTCCTGCCCGTCAGGTCCTCCGCAGGCTGTGGAAGCCAGAAGAAGAAGTGTGGCCATGAGCAGAGCCAGGATGCCTTTATAATCTTTAAACCATGTCATCCTGTCACCTCACCGTCTCATACATATCGGCTCCTACGTCGCCCTCGCTCCGGCTTCCCGGAGGCGCCACGTAATTCAATGGAACACGTATGGTAAATGTTGAACCTTCACCCTCCTTACTGTGCACGCGGATAGAACCCTTGTGCATAAGGAGTACCTTTCTTGTAATCGCAAGACCCAAGCCTGTTCCGCCGGTCTCTCTGGAACGGTCCTTGTCCACCCGGTAGAAGCGTTCGAAAATCTGCTCCTGGCATTCCGCCGGGATACCGCATCCCGTATCCTTAACACGGATATAGAAAAACTTGTGATCGGCATTCAGGGAAACATCTACCGATCCGTTATCATTATTGTACTTTACGGCATTTACAATGATATTATTGCAGGCCAGAGCCAGCTTGGTCTCATCCACCTCGGCCACAACATCACGCATGGTCTCAAGACGGATAGTGATATTGCGCTGGGCCGCAATGGGTGAGATTCTCTTCAGAAGAACCTCCAGCAGTTCATTGATATTGACCGTGGAAATGTTAAGAGAACTGTCCTTTTTATCCATCTTAACCAGAGTCAGAAGATCAGTGATGATCTGGTTCTCACGGTCAAGCTCTCCCACTATGTCATGCATGAACTCCTGATAAAGCTCCGCCGGCGCCTCCTCCTGCATGAGAAGGGAATCCGCCAGGATCTTCATGGAAGTAATAGGGGTCTTCAGCTCATGGGACACATTTGA
>CACZQE010000297.1 GCA_902783205.1 uncultured Lachnospiraceae bacterium
GCTTATTATAGTCGTGCTGGATGTAATGACACCTATGGAACATCTTTACAAAAGGCGGCATCGGAATATCACCCTCTTCATAGAGTTTGAGTCTCTTGACAGTATAGCGGAGATATCCCAGGTGATCAGGGAAAGGCACGCGACTGTATATGATATCGAGATAGAGAGGGAGAGAAAGCAGAGAGACAAGCTGCCTTCCGCTATCTTTACTTTAAAGTTAGGAAAAGGACATTCCTCTCATTCCGATATGCTTTCATCCCTTGCCGAACTGGACTGTGTCAATGCCATTCAGGAACTGATTGCCTGAGGAAAGGAGGATGCCATGTTACCGATTTTTGATGCGATTCGCGATATGAATGATTTATCTGTTGTCCTTCGCCTTCTGATTGCATTTGCCTGCGGCGGCCTTATCGGCCTTGAGCGGTCTTACAAGAACCGGCCGGCAGGATTCAGAACCCATATACTTGTATGTATCGGAGCCGCTACAGCCGCTATGACCGGCCAGTACCTCTATCTGGTCAGCCACCTGCCCACGGATATGTCCAGGATCGGTGCCCAGGTTATCACCGGACTTGGTTTTATCGGCGGCGGCACCATCATGGTCACAAAGAACAAAACAGTCAAAGGTCTGACCACGGCTGCCGGCCTCTGGGCCGCCGGCGTAGTGGGCCTGGCAGTGGGATCCGGCTTCTACGAAGGAGGAATTCTGGCGACCTTTATGATCATTTTTGTGGAAGTATGTTTTGCAAATGTATCAAAGATGATCAAGCATTCACCGGAATTCAATGCTGTGGTACAATATACACATAAAGAAGCGCTCAATCACGTGCTGCGCTATTGTAAAGATACCAAGATGTCTATTACCAATCTGCAGATCACGGGAAATGCGACGCTGGAGGTGCCGGTATATACGGCAATTGTTTCCCTGCGCCCCGACGGGAACATTTCCAGAGGAGACTTTTTCAGTAAACTGAGAGAAAAGGAAGGAGTCGTTTTTGCGGATGAACTCTAATACGACGACGCAGTCTGATCCGCGGGAGATCTATTTCGATAATGCCGCCACCACCCGGGTTTTCCCGGAGGTGAGCCGGCTGATGCAGGAGGTGATGGAATACCAGTACGGTAATCCTTCATCCATGCACAGAAAGGGATTTGCCGCGGAGAACTATCTGAAACAGGCAAAAGAAAGGATCGCCTCCGTCCTGAAAGTGGACCCGGGGGAGGTCTTTTTCACGTCCGGAGGAACTGAATCAAATAATCTTGCCCTGCTGGGCACAGCACTGGCAGGCAGACGGCAGAGAAGGCATATCATTTCTACAGGGATTGAGCATCCTTCCGTGTATAATACCCTTTCCTTCCTTGAGGGAGAGGGTTTTAGCGTGACATGGCTGGGTGTGGATGAGAAGGGCCTGGTGGATCCGGAAGCGGTACGAAAAGCCCTGACCCCGGATACCCTGCTTGTCTCTGTCATGGCAGTGAACAATGAGATCGGTGCGGTGGAACCGGTGGAGGAAATCGGCCGGATCATCCGCCAGTATGATCAGGAAATCCTTTTTCATACAGATTGCATCCAGGCTTTCGGCAAGTTTGACTGCCGGCCGGGCCGCCTTAAATGTGATCTCATGTCCGTGAGCGGACATAAGATCCACGGTCCCAAGGGAGTCGGATTCCTGTATATAAAAAAGGGAACAAAGATACGACCGGTCATTTTCGGAGGAAACCAGCAGAACGGAATGCGGTCCGGCACGGAAAACATGCCGGGGATCGCCGGTCTGGGACTGGCTTCCCGGCTGATCTACAGTGATCATGAAGAGAAGATGGAGGGAATCCGCGCGGTAAAAGACCGGCTGATCGAAAGAGTGCTTAATGAAGTGCCCGATGTATACGACCATTCCGGCCAGGCGCCCCATATTGCAAGCTTAAGTTTCCCGGGAGTCCGCAGTGAAGTGCTCCTGCATGCTCTGGAGGAGAAGGGAATCTATGTGTCGGCAGGGTCAGCCTGCTCTTCCAATAAGCCGGGGATCAGCGGGACTTTAAAGGGAATCGGCCTGGATAAATCCCAGCTGGAGTCCACCCTGCGCTTCTCCTTTTCGGTCTATAACAGCCCGGAGGAAGCGGATATCTGTGTGGAAGCCCTGAAAGAGCTGGTGCCTTTGCTGCGCCGCTTTAAAAGAAGATAAGAGATAGTTAAGATAGGAGACAGGATAAACTATGGAGTTTCGTTCATTCCTGATCAAATATGCGGAGATCGGGATTAAAGGAAAGAACAGATATTTATTCGAAGATGCCCTGGTCCGGCAGATGAAATTCGCGCTGGATCCTTTAGGGGATTTTCAGATCAGGAAGGAGTCCGGAAGGATATTCGTAGATGCGGTGTCTGACTTTGATTATGAAGAAGTGACAGGCGCCCTGACCAGAGTTTTCGGCATCTCCGGCATCTGCCCCATCGTTGTGGATGCCCATAAGGATATGGACCATATTCTGGACCTGGCGGAACACTATGTCAGAGAGACTTATCCGGAAGGAGAGAGGGACTTCTCCTTCAAGGTGCTCTGCCGGCGCGCGGACAAATCGTTCCCGGTCCTGTCCATGGATGTGGCCGCCCTTACCGGGGAAAGGCTGATCGAGACATTTCCGGAAATGCAGGTGGATGTTCATCATCCGGACCGCTTTATTACCGTTGAGATCCGGGACCAGATTTACATTTATTCCAAGGAACTGCCCGGCCCGGGCGGCATGCCGGTGGGAACCAACGGAAGGGCCATGCTGCTCCTTTCGGGCGGTATAGACAGTCCGGTAGCCGGATACATGATCGCAAAGAGGGGTGTCAGTCTGGAGGCAGTCTATTTTCATGCGCCTCCCTATACCAGTGACAGGGCCAAACAGAAAGTGGTGGACCTGGCAAAGCTGGTTGCCCGCTATGCCGGCCCCATCACACTGCATGTGGTAAATTTCACCGAAATACAGATGGCCATCTATGAGAAATGTCCTCATGATGAGCTGACCATTATCATGCGCAGACTGATGATGCGCATCGCCGAGTATTTTGCTCAGAAGAGGAACTGCCAGGCCCTGGTTACAGGAGAGAGTATCGGTCAGGTGGCAAGCCAGACCATGCAGAGTCTTTATGTGACGGATGAAGCGGCAAATATGCCGGTTTTCCGCCCCTGTATCGGACTTGACAAAAATGAGATCATCAGGATTTCCGAGCAGATCGGAACCTATGAAACATCCATTCTGCCTTTTGAAGACTGCTGTACCATTTTTGTGGCAAAGCATCCGGTGACAAAGCCCAGGCTGGATGTGATCAAAAGATCAGAGAAAAAGCTGGATGACTGCATCGAAGAGATGCTGAAGACGGCTGTGACAGGAGAGGAACTGATCAAGATTCATGCCCGCTGAGACGGACGAAAAAAGGGAAATGCGAGTAAAACGCATTTCCCGGGATAGACCGTATGAGAAAAAGAGGAGGATTTATTCCTCTTCTTTTACAATATAGGAATCAATTGCCTCAAGGATCTCATCAATGTTATCATTGGTATTATGGATGTTGAGGTCGATCGGCTTCATGATGTCCAGACTGAATATCCCCAGCAGGGACTTGGCATCAATCACATAGCGGCCGGACACCAGATCAAAGTCCGCGTCAAAGGGATTGATCACAGAGACAAAACTCTTTACCTTATCAATGGAGTCCAAAAGAATCGTAACAGTTTTCATATGCGGTTCCTCCTTGTAAACTACCGGTTATATGGCAGGGATGAAGGCCGGAAAAAGCCGGACCGTCAACCATTCATCTTCTGCTTATATAGTACCGTTTCAGGAATGAAAAGTCAATAGAACCAGGGGATATGAAAGTTAAGAATCCGGAGTGAGAAAACCATGGAAAAGAAGAGAAAGGCGGCTTTTCTGACACTGGGCTGCAAGGTCAACCAGTACGAGACAGACGCCATGAAAGAACTGCTGACGGCCGACGGGTATGACATCGTTTCTTTCAGAGAAGATGCGGACGTATATATTGTCAATACCTGTTCCGTCACAAATATAGCTGACAGAAAGAGCCGGCAGATGCTGCACCGGGCCAGAAGAGAGCACCCGGACGCCGTGGTCGTGGCGGCGGGCTGCTATGTCCAGACTGATTCCGAACAGATCAGGGAAAAGCTGCAGGCGGACATTCTGCTGGGAAACAATAAAAAGAATGAGATAGCTTCCGTGCTGCGGGCTTACTTTGAAGGCAGCCGGGAGAAAGGACCATTATCCTGCGTAGCGGACATGGCCCGTGAGAGGGAATATGAGACTTTGTCCATAAGCCGCGTGGAAGGACACACAAGGGCATACATCAAGATCCAGGACGGCTGCAACCAGTTCTGCTCCTACTGTGTGATTCCCTATGCCAGAGGCAGAATCCGGAGCAGAATGCCGGAGGACATTTTATCAGAAGTCAGGGGACTGGTCAGCCGCGGCTTCCGTGAAATTATTCTGACGGGAATACACATTTCGTCCTATGGAAAGGATCTTGAGGATATTTCTCTGGAAGATCTCCTCAAAGACCTTAACCGGGTGGAGGGACTTGACAGGATCAGGCTCAGCTCCATGGAACCGAGGATCATCACGCCGGACTTTGTGGAAACCCTGCTTGCCTGCGACAAAGTGTGCCCTCATTTTCATCTGTCTCTCCAGAGCGGATGCGATGAGACCCTGGCCAGAATGAACCGCAAGTACATGACCCGGGATTATGAGGAGGCAGTAAAACTGCTCCGCAGGGCCTATGACAGACCGGCCCTGACAACGGATGTGATCGCCGGCTTTGTGGGCGAGACGGATGAAGAGTTCGAAAAAACCGTGAAATTCCTGAAAAAGATCCGTCTTTATGAAATGCACATTTTCAAGTATTCTGTCCGGGAGGGAACCCGGGCGGCATCCATGAGCGGCCATCTTCCCATGCAGGTCAAGACAGACAGAGCCAGGAGGCTTCATGACCTGGCAGTCAGCCTTAAAAAAGAATATGAAGCCGGATTTCTGGCGTCAGAACAGAAAGTACTGATCGAAGAAGAGGTGGAAGAAGACGGGGTCAGATACTGTCAGGGATACACGGACCGTTATCTGAGGGTAAGGATCCCGGTGGAGGAAGGCCGGGAGGCGATCCCGGTCAACGAGCTTGTAAAAGTGAA
Source organism: uncultured Lachnospiraceae bacterium (assembly GCA_902783205.1). Next base: position 5,172 of record CACZQE010000297.1, read on the forward strand.
AATCACGGATATCCGGGATGATTTTCTGACAGGATCTGTCCTCCTGGACGGATAAGACCGGATTATTTCCGCAGGTGCTTCAGGGCAGCCTGCTAAAAGTTTAGATTGATTTTAGGCTTTTCTCATAGTACAATATAAGTTGATTGTAATTCTGAGCAAGGAGGAAAGTATGAGCAAAAATAATACACAGTTTTTTCAGGTGGTAAAAGAACAGGAATATGATGTTGTCACCATTCTGAGAGACGTATACGAAGCTCTGAAAGAAAAAGGCTATAACCCGGTGAACCAGATTGTGGGATATATCATCTCCGGCGATCCGACTTATATTACCAGCCATCACAATGCCAGAAGCCTGATTATGAAAGTGGAGCGCGATGAGATCATGGACGTCCTGATGGAGAATTACATCGAAACAGTTCTGGAAAAGCAGGAAGAAGAATGACCATGACCAGATGGATGGGGCTGGACTTCGGAACGAAGACTGTCGGCGTAGCGGTCAGTGACGAGCTGGGAATTACCGCCCAGCCTGTAGAGACAGTCACCAGGAAGTCTGCCGGGAAACTGAGGAAAACCCTGGCCAGGATCGAAGTCCTGGCAGATCAGTACGGAGTCGGAGGCTTTGTTGTAGGTCTGCCCAAGAATATGGACAACACACTCGGAGAGCGCGCCCGGGCATCCATGGATTTTGCCGGCATGCTCGAAAGAAGAACCGGATTGCCGGTCGTTCTCTGGGACGAACGGTTATCCACTGTGGAGAACGAGAGAATCCTGATGGCGGGCGGCGTCCGCCGTGAGCACAGGAAGGACAAGATCGATCAGATGGCTGCGGCATCGATTCTGCAGTCTTATATGGATTCCCGCGTATCAGGCGGGGAGGATTTCAGAGAGAAAGCTGCATATACGGAGGAGTCATGAAGCATTATGAGAGTATTCCCTTTCTTACTGATAACGGTGAGGAAGTGGAATTCTTTATTTTAGAGCAGACTACGGTAGGAGGTTCTGACTACCTCCTTGTAGAAGAGAATTCAGGCGACAGTGACGGGGATGAACTTGTCTACATTATGAAGAAAAGTGAAGAGCCCGGAGCGGATGATCTTGCTTCCTACAGTTTTGTGGAAGATGACGAAGAGCTTTCTCTGGTCATGAAGATATTTGAACAGTTACTGGATGATACGGATATCATCCCCGAATAGTAAAAGAAGGTTAATTTTAATTATGCAGAGCGGGACTTAAGGGTCCCTGCCCTGCTATGTTTTCATATGGCAGGAACAATCGGATCACCGGGGACAGAGCCAATTCGGCTGCAGATGCTGACTGACACGGGCGGGTTGATGAACAGTCAGATTTCTTCCATGCGGCGCAGGTTTTCTTCTGTTGACGGAGGCTCATTGTTTCTGATAACACAATAAAAGAACGGAGGTAACATTTTGAAAGCAACAGGAGAGAAGACAGTAAAGATCATACCTCTCGGTGGGCTGGAACAGATCGGCATGAATATCACCGCCTTTGAGTACGAAGATTCCATTGTAGTGGTGGACTGCGGACTGGCCTTCCCGGATGATGAGATGCTGGGAATCGACCTGGTAATCCCTGATATCACTTACCTTAAGGAGAACGCGGATAAAGTAAAAGGTCTGGTGATCACTCACGGACATGAGGACCATATAGGTGCCATACCCTATGCATTAAAAGAACTGAATATGCCCGTCTATGCCACAAAGCTGACCATGGGCCTGATTGAGAATAAACTGAGAGAACACAACCTGATCAACTCGACCAGAAGAAAGGTGATTGCTCACGGGCAGTCCATCAATCTGGGCTGTTTCAGGATTGAATTTATAAAGACCAACCACAGCATTTCCGATGCGGCGGCTCTGGCCATCTATACCCCGGCGGGCGTAATCGTCCACACGGGTGACTTTAAAATCGACTATACCCCGGTGTTCGGCGATGCCATTGACCTGGGACGTTTTGCCGAGCTTGGCAAAAAGGGAGTCCTGGCCCTGATGGCAGACAGTACCAATGCCATGCGGGAGGGATATACATCCTCGGAGCGGACGGTAGGAAGAACTCTCCAGCATCTTTTCGAGGAATACAAGGATCACAGGATCATCGTGGCTACATTCGCTTCCAATGTGGACAGAGTACAGCAGATCATGAACTGTGCCTGCAAGACGGGAAAGAAAGTGGTCATTGAAGGAAGGAGCATGGTCAATACCATTTCCACAGCCGAGGAGCTCGGCTATATCAAGATTCCGGACAATACCCTGATCGAGATCGAGCAGATGAAGAACTATACGGATGAACAGCTGGTCCTGATCACTACCGGATCCCAGGGAGAGACCATGGCGGCCCTGAGCCGGATGGCCTTCTCCAATCACAGAAAGGTTTCCATTAAGCCGGGAGACGTCATTATATTCAGTTCCCACCCGATTCCGGGAAATGAAAAGGCTGTCTCCAAGGTTATGAATATGCTGTCCCAGATGGGAGCCAGGGTAATATTCCAGGATACACACGTATCAGGCCATGCATGCCAGGAAGAAATCAAGCTGATCTATACCTTGACAAAGCCAAAGTACGCGATTCCGGTCCACGGAGAGTACAGGCATCTGAATGCCCACAAGGATCTGGCCGTGGAAATGGGCGTACCTAAAGAAAATGTAATTATCATGAAGTCGGGAGAAGTTCTTGCCCTGTCCGAAAAGAAGGCAGAGATCGTGGGAACGGTTCCGGCCCAGGGAATCTATGTGGACGGCCTGGGCGTGGGAGATGTAGGCAATATTGTCCTTCGCGACCGGCAGATGTTGTCACAGAACGGCCTCTTCATTGTGGTGGTGACCCTGGACCGCTATACCGGCATGCTGCTTGCGGGACCGGATATCGTATCCAGAGGTTTCGTCTATGTCAGGGAGAGTGAGGACCTGATGGATGAAGCCCGTAATGTTGTTACCCATACCCTGGAGGAATGCCGGAAGAAGAAGATCAACGACTGGAGCAAACTGAAATCCGAGGTCAGGGATGATCTGGGCAGCTTCATCTGGAAGAAGATGAAGAGACGGCCCATGATCCTTCCCATCATTATGGAAGTATAGGCGGGCCTGCTATGATGGAGAGCACAGATTCCGAAAACAGAAAACCGATTACGGATGAGGAAATACTTGATATGACCAGGGAACTCTGTGCCAGGATCTGCCTGACCGGAACCTATCGTTCCTATTACAGGTGCAGCAGACTTCTGGCCCAGCAGGAAGCCCTTGCTTCCAGGGTCAATGAGTTCCGTGCCAGAAATCTTGCCTGCTGCCTTGAGGAGCAGGATGAGAAGAAGAATGAAAAGACCCGGGAATTATATCAGGAGTACCAGGACGTATTGAGTGAGCCGGTGGTGATGGACTTTCTTGCGGCTGAACAGGAAATCTGCAGACTGCTGCGGAGGGTCCAGAATTCCATGGCAATGAATATACCGCTTAACCTCTCACATATGAAGGAGAAGGAAGAGTTATGACAAAAGGAATGATGGGATTCTTCATCAAGTTTCTGGCCGCAACCCTGCTTCTTTTGTTCCTGCTTTATCTCTTTATCACCTGCAGGGACCTGGGATACAGGATATTTGCGGACCGCGCCAAAGACGCGCCCGGCCACGGGGTGGAAGCGGTGATCCGGGTGAGCAGAAATGAAAGCTTAAAGGAGATCGCCAGGGACCTGGAGGAGAAGGAAATCGTGGACGATGCCTTTGTATTCCGTGTACAGATCCGCTGCATGGATGATTATGATAAGATCAGACCGGGCAAATACAAGATGTCTTCCGAGATGACTCCCTCCCGTATCCTTCAGACAATGACAGCGGAGGAGACAGAGGGACCATGAGTACTGACAGAGTAAGAGTCAGAGACTTTATCCGGTCCTTTTACAGGGACCCGTCCTCTGATATTTTAAATACAATAGAAAAAGAAGCAGAAGCAGATCAGGTTCCTGTGATCCGGAAGGATTCCAGGGAACTGCTTCGTGTCCTTCTGCACATGAAGAAGCCGGAGAGAATACTGGAAGTGGGAACCGCTGTGGGATTTTCTTCGGTTTTTATGAGTACATACACTCCGGAGAGTACCGGGATCACGACGATCGAAAACTGGCCGCCTCGGATTGAGGCCGCCAGGATCAACATAGAAAAGGCAGGATGCAGTGACAGGATCACCCTTCTGGAAGGGGATGCGGCCGAGATCCTTCCCACCCTGGAGGGACCCTATGATTTCATATTCATGGATGCTGCCAAAGGACAGTACATCCATTTTCTGCCGGAAGTCATGCGCCTGCTGGCGCCGGAGGGAATCCTTCTCTCGGACAATGTGCTCCAGGACGGAGATATCTTTGAATCCCGGTACGGGATCGTCCGCAGAAATCATACCATTCACAGCCGCATGAGAGAGTATCTCTATGCCCTGACCCACATGGAAGAACTGGATACGGTGATCCTTGAGGTGGGTGACGGCATGTCCGTCAGTGTCAGGAAATAAGGGAGGAATATATGAGAAAGACAGAATTACTGATACCTGCCAGCAGCCTTGAGGTCCTTAAGACTGCGGTCCTGTACGGGGCAGACGCGGTCTATATCGGCGGTGAAATGTACGGCCTGCGGGCCAAGGCGAAGAATTTTACAATGGAAGAGATGGCGGAGGGAATCCGCTATGCCCATGAAAACAATGTCAAAGTCTATGTGACTGCCAACATCGTAGCCCATAACCGGGATATGGAAGGAGTGGAGAAATACTTCAGGGAACTCTCAAAGATCGGACCCGACGCCCTGATCATTTCCGATCCGGGTATCTTCACCATAGCAAGGACTGTCTGTCCGCAGATTCCGGTCCATATCAGCACCCAGGCCAACAGCAGCAACTACCTGACCTGGCGCTTCTGGTACGATCTTGGTGCCAGCCGGGTCGTGGCGGCAAGAGAACTGTCCTTAGAGGAGCTTTCCCGGATCCGCCGGGAGATACCCGAGGATATGGAAATAGAGGCATTTGTCCATGGCGCCATGTGCATTTCCCACTCGGGACGGTGCCTGCTGAGCAGTTATTTTACAGGAAGAAACGCCAATATGGGCGCCTGTACCCATCCCTGCCGGTGGAAATATTATGTGGTGGAGGAAACCCGGCCGGGCGAGTATCTGCCCGTTGAGGAAAATGAGCGGGGGACCTACATCTTTAATTCAAAAGATCTCTGCATGATCGGATATATCCCCGAGCTGATAGAAGCCGGTGTGGACAGTTTCAAGATAGAGGGCAGGATGAAGACAGCCCTTTATGTGGCCGCGGTAACAAGGACCTACCGGAAAGCCATCGATGATTACAACCGGTCTCCGGATTTATACAGGGCCAACATGCCCTACTATCTGGATGAGATCGCCAAATGTACCTACCGTCCCTTTACCACAGGCTTCTATTTTGACAAACCCGATGAGACGGCGCAGATTTACGATGCCAACACTTACATAAAAGGCTATACCTATATCGGGATTGTCCGGGAGACCGATGACAGAGGATACGCGAGAATATCCCAGAAGAACAAGTTCTCCCTGGGCGAGACCCTGGAGGTCATGCTGCCCGGAGGAGACAACCTTGAAGTCAGGGTCCGGGCTATGGAGGACGAGGACCATTGTCCTGTGGAATCCGCTCCCCATCCCGCGCAGACAATCTGGTTCGATACCGGGCAGGAGCTTAAGCCCGGATGGCTGATCAGAAGAAAGGAGGCCCAATGAGTCTTCGCGAAAAACTGTTTTTCAGAAAGAGGGCGGCATCGGCGCCGCTGTTCTATCCGGATCATTATTTTGATTCCGTTCTTGATATCCCTTTTGAGGAACTCTACCGCAGGGGCTATCGGGGCGTGATGTTTGATATTGACAATACCCTGGTTCCCCATAACGCCCCGGCAAACGAGCGTGCCAGAGCTTTTATGAGCCAGCTGAGGGAAATCGGCTACAAGACCTGCCTGATCTCCAA
>CACZQE010000298.1 GCA_902783205.1 uncultured Lachnospiraceae bacterium
ATCTTCCTTAAAGGGAATCAGACGGTGTACCATCACGGTGAGGATCATGGTGATCACAATGTCAGGCAGGGTATATCCCACCGGGATATCCACTCTCATGAATATGCGGTACAGGATAAATCCGACCAGCCAGACCGCCAGGTTTCTCACATCATAATCCCTGTTTTCCGCATTCTTTTTCAGAATGAAAAAGTCGGTGATCATCACTGCTGCCATGGGGGCAAAAACAGAACCGATCAGATAGAGAAATCCCGTAATGTCATCCATGGGAAAGGCAATGGCACAGACAATGCCGACAGCCGCCGTAATGACAGCCATTGTCTTTCCGGACAGTTTTCCGATAAATGTTTCCGCGGAAACACCGGCAGAAAAAGCATCAAGAAAAGTCGTTGTCACTGTGGAAAATACGATGATGAGCAGTCCTGCCGCACCCAGGCCGGCACGGATCATGATGGTCGCTATGTCGGATGTGCCGGCAAATATTGCCGCCGCCATACCGATCACAAACATCCAGCAGCTGACAAGGCTGTATACTATAGTGCTGACCAGGGATGCCATAACCGGTTCTTCTGCTTCTCTTGTGTAGTCACCCACTACCGGCAGCCAGGAAAGGGGCATGGAGACTGAAAGCTCCAGAGCCGCTCCAAAGCTGATCACTTCCGCGGGAATCACCCCGCCGCCCCCCTGTCCCATAATGGCAAAGCAGAGCACGATGGTCAGGCCCAGCAGGGCAATCATAGCGACCAGGCTGACTTTTCCCAGATTTGTGATTCCGATGCAGATCCATACTATGATCAGGCCACCGATCACGATACACCAGATCCATCTGCCGACAGACCATATGCCGGCGGCAGAAACAGATCCGTCATATATCATGATAGCAGTCCAGCCCGCAAGCTGCAAGACATTTAACACAGAGAAGAGCAGTCCTCCCTTTTTTCCGTAGAACCTGCCCGCGGCTTCCATGGCGGAGTCCCCGGTCGTGCCGCTGATAAGGCCGCACAGAAAGAAAAAGATGCCGCCGATCACATGTCCGGCCAGGATGGCAAGCAGTCCTTTCTGCATGCCCAGGGGAGCCAGAAAAGTGCCGGTCAGGATCTCGGCAATCGAGACGCCCGCCCCGAACCAGATCAGGCCGTTATCAAATAAAGATGTTTTCTTTTTTTCCATGGTCATGCCTCCTCTGCAAATCGTCCTGTCAGATCAAAAGCGTGATTCATGGGGCCGGATCCTTTTCCAAGGTCCAGCATGGCGGAAAGGGCACCGGAAATATAATCCTTGGCCCTTCTTACGGACGTATCCATATCAAATCCCTTGGCCAGGTTTGCGGCGATAGCGCTGGACAGGGTACAGCCTGTACCGTGGGTGTTGGGATTATAGATTCTTTTTCCCATAAACCATCTTCCTTCTCCCCTGTGGAAGAGGAGGTCGTTGGCATCGTTGACATTGTGGCCGCCTTTTAAGAGGACGCTGCAGGAATAATCCTCCGATATTTTCCGGGCTGCACTGACCATGTCATCGGTGCTTTCTATTTTCATACCGGTAAGAACCTCAGCCTCGGGAATATTGGGTGTAATGACGTCAGATAAGGGGATCAGTTCCTCTTTCAGGGCACTGACCGCATCGTCGCTGATCAGCCTGGCGCCGCTGGTGGCCACCATGACCGGGTCGAGAACGATATTCTCCGCCTTATATTCCCGCAGTTTTCTCCCGATTACTGCAATCAGTTCCTTTTCCGATACCATTCCGATCTTTACTGCATCCGGGCGGATATCCGTAAATATCTGATCAAGCTCCTGCTCAAGAAATTCTGGTGTCACGTTCATGATTCCTGTTACGCCGGTCGTATTCTGTGCGGTCAGCGCAGTGATCGCGCTCATCGCAAATACACCATTCATGGTCATTGTCTTGATATCAGCCTGAATGCCGGCGCCTCCGCCGGAGTCACTCCCGGCGATTGTTAATGCTGTTCTCATATTATGTCCTCCTTTGCAACAGTCATTAATTTTATATGGCGACAGAAGGTGGTGCCCCCAATCTGCCGCAAAAACTTCTTTCGGCTCAGCCTTCAAGAAGCCTTTCTATCTTATGAAATTGTCTGAAATCCTCCAGAAAGAGGTCTGCTTCCTGCATGATCCGGTCGCGGTCGGCCCGACTGGCGTCATCTGCCACCGCGCACACAAAAAAGCCGTCCCCGGCTGCGGCATGCACTGCCTGGTAAACATCTTCAAAGACCAGAGTCTCTTCCGGAACAGTTCCCAGCTTTCCTGCTGCAGCCCGGTAGATCACTGCTTCCTTTTTTGTGGTATGGTAGTCCTCACATACAAGCATATGGTCAAAATAGTCCCAGATGCCCAGCCTGCGAAGGGCCGCTTCCTCCAGGTCCGGATCCCCGATCGTGGCAAGTGCCATGGGGATCCCCCTCTCCCTGAGCATATCAAGGGCCTGTCTGACCCCTGCTTTTGCCTTCACTTCATACCTGTAGAAGGCATCCGTGATTTCTGTTAAGCCCTGTCTTATCTCCTCCGGACTGCCGGGCAGGCCGTAGTGGTTTTTCAGATACAGGACCCCTTCGGCAATGGTCATGGGGAAAAGGATCTCCGCCAGATTTTCCTCCGCACGGATTCCCTGTCCTTTCAGATACCTGACCCCCAGTTCTTCCCAGATCGGCATGGAATCGATCAGGGTTCCGTCGATATCAAATACCGCTCCTTTGATCATACTTCCTGCCCTCTATTCATCGGCGTTTACAGCCTTAGAAGTCTGCTCTTTCAGATCGGCAGCCGCAGCCCGGATATCCTCTTTGGCAAAGATGGCGGAAATAACCGCCACCCCGGCAATACCTGTCCCCGCAAGCCGGGTGACATTGTCCCTGGTTATCCCCCCGATGGCTACCACCGGGATATTCACTGCCCGGCAGATTTCTTTCAGTGTCTGATGACTTACATCTTCCGCGTCATCCTTGGATCCGGTCGGAAATACGGCCCCGACTCCCAGATAGTCCGCTCCGCATGCCTCGGCACGCTTTGCCTCCTCCACCGTACAGGCGGAGACACCCAGGATCTTGCCGGGCCCAATCTTTTCTCTTACCCTGCCGGCTTCCATATCACTCTGTCCTACATGGACGCCGTCCGCGCCGCATTCCAGAGCCAGTTCCACATCGTCGTCCACCACAAAGGGCACGTTGAATTTCCTGCACAGGGCAAGGATTTCCTCCGCTTCCGCCAGGAAAGCATCATGGGGAAGGCTCATATCATCCTTCTCCCTGATCTGTACAAATGTCACTCCCCCCTGCAGGGCCTTTTCCACGTCTTCATAGAGGCTTCGCCCATTCAGCCAGTGCCGGTCTGTCACCGCATATAAAAGAAGAGATTCTTTATCGAATTTCATATTTTGCTCCTTGCTCCAGTGTCTTTGCGTCCATATTGAACACAGCATCAATGATCCTGTTTCTGTAGGTGGAATTGCCGTCTCCCTCTTTCATCCCGGCCCATCCGATCTCTCCTGCCAGGCCCATGAGGCTCACAGCCGCTGCCGCCGCCTCCAGATGATTGTCCGGATTGGCTGCCAGATAAGCTGTCATCAGGCCGGAAAGCTGGCATCCTGTTCCGGTAATGGCGCTCATTTCAGGCCTTCCGTTCCGGATTACGTAGCACTTTTCCCCGTCTGCAACCAGGTCGATTGCCCCGGTTGCCGCCAGGATACATCCGCATTCTTTTGCGTAATTTTTTATAAAGTCCACCATATAATCCAGGTTGTCCTCACTGACCGCGTCTGCAGCGTCCGCGTCCACACCCCGGGTGGTACTGCTTCCGACGGCCAGCGCCTTAAGCTCTGAAATATTTCCCCGGATCACTGTAAAATGCAGCTCATCCATCAGGGATACGGCCGTGTCGGTTCTGAGCGCCGAAGCTCCCGCTCCGACCGGGTCAAGCAGGAGGACATGTCCCAGCTCCTCTGCCTTTTTTCCCGCTATGTGCATAGCCTCGATGGTCTGCCTGTTCAGTGTTCCTATATTGATATTCAGTCCGTTGCAGATTGCGGTAATGTCTGCCGCTTCCGCCGGCTCGTCCGCCATGATCGGACTGGCTCCGGCTGCCAGGATTACATTTGCAACGTCATTGACCGTCACATAATTGGTGATATTGTGTACCAGCGGGCTTTTTTCTTTTACCTGTTCCAAACATTTTCCAAACATCTGTCTGCCTCCTATTTGTGAATTCAAGATTCGCTCGCGAGTCTTGGCGCCGGATTCGGGTCAGCTCTGCTGACATTATTCCTTTCCGAATCCGTGCGCATCCTCGCGGAGCGTTTATCAGATGGGAGATTGGACTCCCTCTGAACAAGCGAATGATTCTCCCCTTATAGAAGAGGGAGTCTTCTCCCATCTGATAAAAAATGCACTGCCCGACCGGACAGTGCATTGTAGCATTCAAAAAGACTTCTCCTTTTTCTATGATCCCTACGTTGGCATTATCCAAATCAGGTTATGGGTCAGGATGCATTATCCTTTCTCAGCCCGGCTTCGAGCTCCCCTTTTTTATATATAAAAATTATACCCTCTATTCCCTTTTGTCAATAGAATCCTCGGCTTCCGGACCCAAATACTCCATGCAGAGCATGGTCAGGTCGTCAAACTGGGGCATATCGCAGGTAAAGGCATTTACACTTTCGGTTATGCACTCCAGGATTTCCCGGGGACTCCCGTCTTTACAGGTGTTCAGAGTTTCTACGATCTTTTTTATCCCGTACATCCGGTTATCCTCGGCCCTGGCTTCGGAAAGCCCGTCTGTATAAATGAAAATCTTGTCGCCTTTTCCCAGCATGATTTCAAAATCCCTGTAAGTGATGCCGGGCATGGCTCCGGCAACAAGGCCGTGTTTTGTCTTCATATCTACAAAATTGCCGCCCTTCTTGTAGACAATTGCATCGTCATGGCCGGCGATGGAGGCGGTGAGCCTGCCGGTGGACAGCTCCAGAATTCCCAGCCACAGGGTGACAAACATCTCCGCTTCATTGTGGGCGCAGATGCTGTCATTGACATAGGCCAGTATCTCGGCGGGAGTTCCTCCCAGCCTGGTCTTGTCACTCAGCACAATATTGGTCTCCATCATGAATAGTGCCGCCGGCACGCCTTTATCGGACACATCACCGATTACCAGGGCAAGATGGTCGTCATCAATCATGAAAAAGTTGTAAAAGTCTCCGCCCACTTCTTTGGCAGGTGTCATGGAGGCATAGATGTCGAACTCAGTCTTTTCGGGAATAGCCGGAAAGTCATTGGGAACGGCATTCTCCTGAATCTTGCCCGCCAGAGAAAGCTCAGCCCCGATCCTCTCCTTTTCCGCGGTTACTGCCGTCAGATTCTCCATATAGGTAACCATGTCAGACTCCATGGTTTCGATGGCATCTACCAGATTTATTATTTCCGTGAATCTGCTGATCGTATCGAGAGGCTCTCCTTTGGTATTGCTTCTGGCAAAGCGGGCAGCTTCAGCCGACACCTTTCCTACCGGCTCGACAAAGTTTTTCCTGATAAAAGAAGTAACAACCAAAGCCGCCACCAGCGAAAGGATAAAGGCCGAAACGGCAACTGTGATCAGATAAGGTTCAATCCCTTCCCTGATCTCGCTGATCGGGCGCTGCATGCATAATATCGCCGCCACATCTCCTGCCGAGTTTTTAACCGGGACCATTGTAGTAATATGGGGATGCTGCCCGTCGGTCGGCCGGTTGCGGTAAACAGTTTCATAAAGTGACTTCTGTTCATAGATATTTCTGTACTTACGGCGGTATTCGTCGTTTGTGGTGTCCCTTTTATGCCCCAGTTCCCACTCTACATATTCCGAGTCGTCCACCTCATTGTTAATGGGATTAAAGATGGAGACAAATCTTCCGTAGTCTGACCTGTCAACTTTGATGATATAGATCATAGTGACATTCATTCTTTTGCAGTAATCGTCCAGAACCCGCTTGGTTTCCAGATACTGTACCCTCTCTTTCCCGGCAAGATAGGCATCGAGCAGGTCGCCGTTGACCAGAGCTGTTGCCGTATCAGCCATATGATAGGTCGATGTGGAGTATTCTTTTTTGAATGCATTGGTAAAGCTCAGGGAGCCAAGCCCGCTGACAATTGCGCCGAATGCCACGAGCGATATAACAATCGCACTGATGAAACTGACCGCCATACTGGTGCGCAGTTTTTTCAGTTTATCCATCCTGATCCTCTCTCTCTTTTATCAGCTATAACAGCTTTTTCCTTCCCTGCCTGAACTATCACAGGCAGCCTGATATCATGATACGGTTGCAGTGAAAAAGAAACTGCTGATCTCCTCGGGAGAATAGCTGTCATTTTTCATCCACCATCTGACCGTCTCGGCAAAATCACAAACCATGTGATTCTTCATATAATCCGCGGGTACCGCCGGTTCATACTTTGTGATCTGGTCTTCAAAAAGCTCCCCCAGATACTCCTTGAAATACCGCATAAACATTTCACCGCTCTCACTGGACAGAATTCCCTTTAAATACTTCCGGCTGTCCTGCAGATGGTAGAGGATATGGGTGATTTCCGTGCGGATGTCCTTTTTTCCCGATGAGAAATCGTGGGTATTCTCTTTTGTCAGTTTTTCCGAAAAAACATGATCAAAGATTTCCGTACATAAGGCCTTCAGCAGATCGTCCTTGGTCTCAAAATGCGAATAAAATGTACTTCGGCCTATGTCTGCCTCCTCTATGATCTCCTGAACGGTGATGGCGGAATATGATTTCTTTTCAAGCAGTCCGGTAAAGGCTGTAAAAACAGCCTGCCTTGTTCTTTTCTGTCTTCTGTCCATTCTAAACCCCCGAACATTTTTTATCAATTGTTCAGTACTGAACTTTTTGCCATTTCTGATTCTTGGAATTGTTCTGTTCAAGTAATATACTCAAATCCGAATAAAGTGTTCAGTATCATACAAATTATACGCAATATAAAAACATATGTCAACAAGGAGGACCTGATGATTAAACGTATTAATGATTTTCTTGCCGGATGGCCGATGACAATCATAGGCGGTCTCTTTCTGATTCCGTCATTTGTGCTGCCGCGAATGGGTTATCCGGCTATGGAGGGCCTTGCCTGGGTTACTGTCATAATCTGCGGTCTGCCCCTCCTGTACCTTTCTGTCTGGAGACTCATATATAACAGGGGGATAAGCCGGATCTCCTCCGCTCTTCTTATTACTATGGCCATGATCGCCGCAATCTGCATCGGAGACCTTTTCGCCGCAGGTGAAGTAGCCTTCATTATGGAAATCGGCGCCCTGTTCGAAGACATGACGACAGAGCGGGCAAAAAAAGGGTTGAAGAATCTGATTGCCCTTGCACCGGAAACAGGCAGGGTAATCCGTGACGGAAAAGAATGTATCATTCCCACAGACCAGATCCGGGTGGATGATCTGCTCCGTATCCTCCCCGGCGAAACCATCCCGGCGGACGGAAAAATCGTAAACGGCGAAACCTCTGTCGACCAGTCAGTCATGACAGGAGAAAGCCTTCCCATTGACAAAAGTGTCGGAGACAAGGTTTTTTCCGGAACTATCAACCGCTTCGGTTCAATCGATATCATTGCCAGCAGGGTCGGACAGGACAGTTCCCTGCAGAAACTGATCCGTATGGTGGAAGAGGCAGAAAAGAACCAGGCTCCGACCCAGAGAATCGCGGATCAGTGGGCAAGCTGGCTGGTACCTGCAGCCCTGATCATCGCCATAGGCGCCTACATTGCCACCGGCAATATCGTCAGGGCTGTCACGGTCATGGTTGTATTCTGCCCCTGCGCTCTTGTTCTTGCCACACCGACTGCCATCATGGCCGCCATCGGACAGGCCACAAAGCACGGTGTCATTATCAAATCGGGAGAAGCGCTTGAAAAAATGGGGAAAGTTGACACCATCGCCTTTGATAAAACCGGAACCCTCACCCGGGGCCGGCTGGAAGTAAGCGATATTATCCCCCTTTCAGAAATGAGTGAAGAAGACCTTTTACAGATTGCCGCTTCTGCTGAAAGCCGCAGTGAGCATCCACTGGGAAAGGCAATCACGGAAAAGGCCGGATCAGAAGAGATTCCTCTCCTTCAGACCGGCAGTTTCGAGATGAAGGCGGGAAGAGGTGTTTCCGCACAGATCGGGGAAGATACCTATTATCTGGGTAATGAAAAATATATCTGCCGGACAGGGTCCGAAATCGATGAAAAAGCTGCTGTCGCCCTGGACACACTTCGGTCTCAGGGAAAAGCTTCGGTCATCGTTGCAAAAGGACAGACCCTGCTTGGTATCATTGCTCTTTCTGATGTAATCCGGCCGGAGTCGGCAGACATGGTAAGAAGATTAAATGAAATGGATGTAAAAACCGTTCTGCTGACAGGGGACAACAGCAAAGCTGCGGAATATTTTGCCGCTCAGGTTCCGGTCAGAGAAACCCGGGCTGACCTGCTCCCGGAGGAAAAAGTTCAGAACATATCTCATCTGATGGAAGCGGGAAAAGTCTGTATGATCGGGGACGGTGTGAACGATGCGCCCGCGCTTAAGACAGCCGATGTCGGCGTCGCCATGGGCGCCATGGGAAGTGATATCGCGGTTGATGCCGCCGATGTCGCTCTGATGGATGATGACATTTCCAAAATCCCTTATCTGAAATGGCTTGGAAACACTACGATCAAAACGATAAAAGGGGCGATCACCCTCTCCATGTGCATCAACTTCGTGGCGATCACCCTTTCTGTTCTCGGAATCCTCAATCCGACGACAGGCGCCCTGGTGCATAATGCAGGCTCCTGCTTTGTTGTATTGCTGGCTGCTCTTTTATATGACAGAAAATATCCGGCTAAAAACTGTGAGCCGTCAGCCAGTCAACCGCTTTCTCAACCAGCTGCGTGATATCTTCCCCTTCTTTTGTAATCACCTGCTGTTTATCAAGGCCATTGTGGAAGTCAACATGCTCGGCTTCCGCAATGGCATTTTTCAGGTAATTATTGTCATCGGAGAATCCGGGATCCGGCTGGATCTGACAGATACTGTAGGCCTGAAGAATCGCACTGACAGGAACGCCATGGTACATGATGTCCCTGTACCGCTCAATCTCACTCTGTCTGATCGGCGCGCTCTCACGGTAAATACGCATAGCCTCAGCCAGTAGTTTTCTGTCTTCATCCGTTAATTTCCCGGCGGTATTGCTGGTCATAGTATTGTCTTTTACCTGCTCAAGAGTGCTCATACCGGAAAGAACAGCAATGACATCCTCCAGATCCAGACTGTATCTGACAGCCCAGGAAGCAATGGACCAGTCCGGATGCGCTGCTTTCAGCAGAGCCTCCGCTTCTTCCGGAAGTCTGGCAAGCCCGCCTCCTTTAACCGCTTCCATGATAATTACTTTTCTCCCGTGCCTGCGGATCACATCATAGCAGAGTCCGGCCTGGACAAGCTCGCTGTCCCAGTCAATAGGGTTTAATGCAATCTGGACAAACTCGATTTCAGGATGCTCGGTCAGAACCCGATCCAGAAATTTTGCAGATGAATGGAAGGAGATACCCAGATGGCGGATCTTCCCTTCCTCTTTCCATTTTTTCGCATGGTCAAAGAGATGCGTCGTCTTCACAATGCCGCCTTTTCCATCGTATCCGTCATAGTAAACCGTCTGGATATTATGAAGAAGATAGTAGTCCACATAGTCCACGCCCAGATTTTCCAGCTGGCTGCGGAAGATTTCTTCAATCTTTTCTTCCGGAATCAGCATAAAGGTCGGGAACTTTGTCGCTACAGTAAAACTGTCTCTGGGATGACGCTCCACGAGTGCTTTCCGGGTTGCTTCTTCACTTTTTCCATCGTGATATACATAGCTGGTATCAAAGTAGGTATAACCCGCTTCAAGAAAAGCGTCCACCATGGCATTCAGCTTTTCATAGTCAAAATCAGTCGGGCCGGAGATTACCGGCAGTCTCATCATACCAAATCCAAGATTTTTCATTTAAGATATCTCCTTTCCCGTTTTCCTTTTATCCCAGGGCATTGTAATCTTCATCCGCAACGGCTTCCAGCCATTCATTGCTGCAGTTTTCGCCCGGCACTTCCAGCGAAATGTGGGAAAACCAGCTGTCTTTCTTCGCTCCGTGCCAGTGTTTAACACCCTGCGGAATCTCAATAACCGTTCCTTCCTTTAACTCCTGTGCCGGTTTCCCTTCTTCCTGGTACCAGCCCTCTCCTGCTGTGCAGATCAGAATCTGGCCGCCGCCCTTATCCGCATGATGCACATGCCAGTGGTTTCTTGTCCCGGGTTCAAATGTCACATTTGCCAGAAAGAGTGGTGCTTTCCCAAACTCTGTGAGAGCATTCAGATAACTCTGTCCGTCAAAATACTGCGCATAAGCATCATTGGGATTTCCGAGTCCGAAGCTGTTTGCCTTGTCGAATTCTGCCTTGTCTGTATACTTCATTTTTTCCTCCGTTATTCTTCCGATACCGTAAGCGTTACCCGC
>CACZQE010000299.1 GCA_902783205.1 uncultured Lachnospiraceae bacterium
GGCAGCTGATACCTTTATTCGGCGGTCAGTATACTGCGGTCGATCATATCCACATCTGACGCCAGATTGATCATTGTCATATGCCTGTATGATCAAGCTCATAATAAAAAATGTACTGCTGGATCGCGCCCCTGCAGTCCCGGTAGCGCCTGTTGGGAAATCCCCTCTTATAATGTGCGTCCAGGGCCTGCCTGATGTGGGTATCCACCGGGAAAGCCTGCAGATGATGGAGGCCGAACAGGCAGATGCAGTCCGCCACCTTTTCCCCGATCCCGCTGCAGTCAAGCAGGGCCTTCTTAGCTCTGTGATACGGCATGTCCTTTATCCTGTCAAGATCCAGCCGGCCTTCAGCCACCATGCGGGCAGTCCGCACCACATATTTACTCCGGTATCCGAGATTACAGGCCTTCAGGGCATCCTCGTCCTCCAGGGCAAGGACCCGGGGCTCAGGGAAAGCGTAGTAAATCTCTCCCCGCTCGTTGATACATTTTTTCCCGTAACGGATACAGATCTGATCGATACAGCGGCGAATCCTTTTAATGTGATTCTGCTGGGAGATCAGGAATGACACGATCACCTCCCAGAGGTCCTGTTTAAGAATGCGCATACCCCATCCGTACTCTGCCGCCGCCAGCAGATAGCGGTCATTGGGATTGATCCTCTCTATAAAGGCTGCATAATCCGTGTCCAGGTCAAAGTAGTCCCGCCAGAAAGAATCGAAAGCGGACCGGTCGCAGTCAAAAAGAATCTTTTCGCCCTCCTGTCCCACTCTCAGAAAGCGGTCACCGGCAATCAGCTCAAACCATCCGTCGGAGACGGGATACATCCTGAAACACTGCCCCGATCCGCAGATCTGGGCAAGACTCATCTCATTGCATCTGATCTCAACCATAAAAACCCCCATAAAAGCATTTCCATGAAATCTATTATATAAGTTTCAGGCCGAAAAAAACAGGGTCCCTTTACTTTTTGCAAGTTCAGGGGCCCTGTTTTTGATTATGGCTTCTTATTTATCGTTTATGATATGTCGTATGCAGAAGGAGTTCTGAAAGAGGTCCGAGGGGTTCTTTCAGAAATTCTGTATATATCTGTGTGATTTCCGGATTATCCATGGAGTTGCGGTAAGTCGATCTCTCATCTTTGGAATAAAGGGAATTGATCCGGTTCTGTCTGACATAATCCGGTACAGGCATAACTCCGCAGTTGGGTTGTCCCGCTCCGCTGATACAGCCTCCCGGACAGGTCATTACCTCAACAAAATGATATCCGCTCATATCTTCATTCAGGAAACGGTCAGCCTCAGCAGTTCCGTAAATAATACAGGCTTTCAGCTTATGACCGGCGATTTCCACTTCTGCCACCTTCCGGTTCTTTAAACCTCTTACCGGCTCCAGCTTAAAGAATCCTTCCGGAGGATCTTTCTTCTCCAGGACTTTATAAACTGTCCGCAGAGCTGCTTCCATAACTCCGCCGGTATTGCCGAAGATCATTCCGCCTCCGCTGCCTTCTCCAAGGATACTGTCAAATTTGGAAGGAGTAATATGGTCGATATCAAGTCCTTCTTCCTTACACCATTGCACCAGTTCCTTGGTAGTCACAACATAGTCGTTGTCACGGAGATTGTCCAGTCCAAGAAGTTTTCCGGAATCACATAATTCTTCTCTGGTGATCTCAAACTTCTTTGCAGTACAGGGAGTAACCGCGACAGATACGATCTTCTCAGGGTCCAGGTGCATCTTATGGGCATAATATGTCTTAATGAGTGCACCCTGCATGCCTATCGGGCTTTTGGCCGAGGAGACATGTGCAAGCTTATCCGGATGCCATGTCTCAAAGTATTTCACCCAGGCCGGACAGCAGCTTGTAAACTGAGGCAGAGGCGCAGAGCCGGACAGGATACGTTTTAAAAGTTCCGATCCTTCTTCCATGATGGTAAGGTCAGCGGCAAATGTGACATCCAGAACATAGTCTGCACCCAGAGCCCGGAGAGCGCCGACCATCTCATCCTGGGCAAAGGTTCCGGGCTTTTTCCCGAAACCATCCGCAAAGCCGACCCTGACTGAAGGTGATGTGGAGAAAATCACGATCTTCTCCGGATCTTTAATCAGCTCTTTCACAATTTTATAATGAGGCCGGCCCGTGATGGCTTCCTCAGGACAGGCAGCGGTACATTGTCCGCAGCCGATACATTTATACTCTTCCCCCGGCAGAAAATGATATCTGGCACCTACTCCTATTTCTTCCTGACAGACACTGTAGCAGTGCCCGCATTCCGAACAGAGATCTTTATTCTTAATGATTGCCACATTATCCGGACTGAAGGGAATCACAAGAGGTTTTATCTGATCCATTAACATAGTAAAACCCTCCTTTTTCTTATGACAATCCCAGAGCTTTACGTTTATCTCTGATAAGAGTTTCCATGGTGTCCACGGTCGAATCTATCTCCGTATCTATGATCAGCTGTCCGCCGGTCATTTTCTTTAAACCTTCTGTCAGAACGCTCACTGCAGTCGGACTTCCTGTCACAAAAGGCGGAAGCGCCAGGTGAAGCGGGAATCCCAATGCAAGGGCATATGCACCGTCAGCAAGAGCCTGCTCTTCCAGCCACTGGGGTGCGCTGATAACGACCGGAAGCTGGGGAAGGTCAACTCCCAGAGCCTCAGCCAGAGCACATGCTGCCATCTCGATACGTCCTATGGCAAGGCAGGGACCGAAGTTAAGCACCGGCGGAACACCAAGAGCCCTGCAGACTTCCTGCAGTCCGGGTCCGGCCAGATCTACCGCATCCATAGTCATCAGACCGCAGTTTTCCAGACCTCCGCAGGTACAGCCCGCTGACAGGATCAGGATATCTTTTTTGATCAGCTCTTTTGCAAGTTCTACGGTAAATACATCGTGGCCTTTTGCCCTCAGGTTGGAACAGCCTACGATGGCAACAATTCCCTTAATCTTTCCGGAAGCGATAACATCAATAAGGGGCTGCAGACTTCCGCCAAGAGCTGAGACAAGCGTCTGCTCCGACAGTCCGGTAATCGACTTTTTAAACCCGTGACAACCCATCGGGTTCTCTCGGCTTCCTTCAGCCTCTGATCCGGTACCGGCAAGTTTTTCTTTTCTGTTCTTAAAACCGACCAGAGCTGCCGCTATGATTTCTCCGGTAATCATCTCTTTGTCCTCATCTGTATAAGGAAGCAGTCTGGCATCAATCTTCTTTGCAACATCATCCAGGCAGATCATGGGGATCTCCAGCTCTTTACAGATTGGTTCAATACCGGGTATCGTACAGTTGAATTCGGAAAGGACAAGGTCGATACAGCCGGTAAGGAGCACTGCTTCACTGGTATAATTGTTGCCCGCATGACCGGAAAAGATGTTCTTGTAATGAGCGGAACGTGCCTGGTAATCCTGTCCCACACAGGTACATCCTACAATCCGGATCCCCTTTGCTCCCATCAGCTTTGCGGAGCGCTGGATGGTTTCCTTCTCCAGGCATTCCTGAAGATGATTAAACATGGCCTGCTGATGACCTGTGATCATGATGTTGATGTATTCCGGATCGATCACACCAAGTCCGACAGGATCCATGGTAATCTGCGGCGGTCCCATGATGATATCATTCATCAGGTTGGTAAGGATCAGTCCGTAGGTGCCGGTAGAAATACCCAGTCTCAGGCAGTGCATCAGCATGTTTACCGGGTCGGAGTTCAGATTGGTAGAAGTCTTTACGACTGCGTTAAAGACCTCATCCTTTGCTCCACCGGGCATGATTCCGAGATTTTACCATACGTCCAGTCTCTGAGGCAAGGCGATCTTTTCAATCAGTTCCATCTTCTCATCAATCGGACGCCTCAGGTCAGCGAGGACTGCATCTGCAATCATAACTGCTGTCTCAGCGCAGGTATAGGGACATTCCGGATTACAATTTCCCTGACAGTTGATTCCAAGAATCTTTGCCAGCCTGGCAACGGAATCCTTGTTGCGTATTTTCTCTCCCCGGTCTACATAGCCCTGAGCCATTTCTTTTAATCTTTTTGCAGTGTTTTCA
>CACZQE010000300.1 GCA_902783205.1 uncultured Lachnospiraceae bacterium
CAAAGCCTTAAGCAATACGATCAGCCGTATTGAGGACAAGGGATCTTCCCTGAATATCTATCTGGACCGCAGTTATTATGAGGATGAAGTGGCAAGCTTTGAGTTTTCCTTCGTCCAGGATCACATGTATCAGATCGACCGTTACGTTGAAGGCGAAACAGTATTCGCTTATACACCGGCCTGGTTTGACGGGATCGAGGTCAAGGACCTGACCATACGGTGGAATGCGGATCAGGCCGGCGGCTGGCAGCCGGACTGCACACAGGAGAACGGCTATCTGGTCTTCTCCTCTTCTCTCTCATCAGGCGAGCGCTATTCCATAACGGTGGCTTACCCCAATGACGCATTTGCCTTCTCTGTAGACCGCCAGGCGGACAACAGCGGATCGTCTGAATACAGCAGCAGTACGGACGACGAAGACATGATCTACACGATCATCGGCGGATTGGTCGCGCTGATCTTTTTTGTGACAATTCCCCTTATGGCGATCATCAGCTTCTTTAGATGGATCGCCGGCGGCCTTGGATTTGGCAGATCATCTGATACGGAAACGGAGAAGAAGATCATCCGCACCAAGATCGAGTATTATGACAACTGCCCCGGCTGCGGCGCCGTCCGTGAAGAGGGCAAAGACAGCTGTCCCTACTGCGGCCGCAGTATGATCAAGAGCAAAGAGGTTGTGGAAGAAAAGGATCTGGATAAGCCCAAACAATACAGCAAAAACGGCACTTATCGATACGGCGACAGTCCCAATACATACATTCATGTGAATGTGATCAATGTCCCTGTTCACCATTCAGGCCGCAGTCATTCCAGTGGCAGCCGCAGGTCCGGCGGCAGCAGCAGGTCCAGCAGCACGAGGTCCCGCTCCTCCTGTGCGTCCTCCTGTGCATCCAGCTGCGCATGCGCATCCAGCTGTGCATGTGCCTGCGCCTGTGCCTCTTCCGGCCGTGCGGGCTGTTCGATCAAGGAATTCTTCTCCGACAGCATCCACCGCGGCAGAGTCCGGATAGAAAGCAAAAACTGAAAATGTTAAAATGACCGCTGAGTCCTGTGCACGGATATGCACAATGCTTCAGCGGTCATTTTTCATGAAGGGATACTGCATGCGTGATCAGTCAGTATGTGTGATCAGAGATCCTGCGTGACCTCTGCGATGAACTTCTCCCGATAAACTTTCCGGTATTTGGAGGGTGAGAGCCCTTTCGCCTTTCTGAAAAGGCGGCTGAAGTACATGGGATTGTCATAGCCGATGAGCGCCGCGATATCACTGATGGTGTAATCCGTAGTCTCCAGGAGAACCTGTGCATTGCGGATCCGGATATCCAGGATATATTTCATCGGGGAAGTCCCCGCCGAATTCCTGAAGCTCCGGTTGAACCAGCTCGTGGACATGTTGCGGGAAACGGCATACTGTTCGATGCTGATCTCCTCGTTGTAATGCTCCTCAAAATAGGTTCTTGCCCTGTCGATCTCATCCTGGATGAAGCCGGAGACCCGCGGGGCATTCTCCGTCATGCGGCGGTGCATAGCCATGAGCAGCTCCCTAAAGAGGTATGTGAGCATCTCCTCATAGCCCCAGGAACAATTGACCAGTTCATCCCGCATCCTTTTAAAGAGATCCTCGTATTCCCTGGACAAACCTGTGTGCAGGATCCATCCATCCGTGGGGATCTCATAGTGCTTCAGGATATTGCGGACTTCCCTTCCCGTAAAATGCACGAACCAGACCTGTGTTTTGTCCCTGCCATAGTAAAAATAGTCCTGGATCTGCTTTGGCTGGTACAGGATCATGTTTCCGGCGGGCACAATGACCTCCTTGCCGTCCAGTACAAAGTGGCCCTTTCCGGCGGCAATGTAGATGATCTGCCAATCGACCCTGCCCCTTGGCCGCAATGTCGGCAGTTTGGGCCATGTATAGAGCTGATAGGTCCCTGCGCTCAGAATACGCAGAGACTTTTTCTTTTCCCTGAATGGGATCCTGGAGTTAAACAGATAGCCGGCACTGACATACATATCCCTTCCCAACACCTCTTCCTGTATCTTTATATCTGTCATATAGAACTACCTCATTCATCATTTTTCAGAAGGATTCTTAAGGATAATTACATTTTTATACCATCTCGCACCTTATTTCCATACCCTTTCTTTCACAGATTGCTTTGTGCAAATTTTGAATCGTTTCGTTCATATGGTTACAGGTTCTTTTTCGATATTCTCACATTAGGAGAGTAGTCAAAAATACTGTATTTATATGAAAGGAGGCAACAACTTTGATCGTTCCCGGTTTTTATGAAGACCTCTCGATCCTGCACCAGAATACCGAGCCGGACCGGGCTTATTATATACCTTCCTCTGCCCGAAACGACATGGTTGTATGGAATAGAGAAAGCTCCGACCGCCTGCAGATGCTCAGCGGATGTAAATGGCGGTTTGCTTATTATCCCAGCATACATGATCTGAAGGATGCCTTCTATCTGCCGGACTATGAAGCCGGCAGATGGTGGAATAAGATAACGGTACCCTTCTGCTGGCAAATGAAAGGCTATGATAGTCCTCAGTACACAAACATCCGCTATCCTTTCCCATTTGACCCGCCTTATGTTCCTCAGGATAATCCCTGCGGTGCTTACCTGCACAGTTTTACATGGCATAGAGATCCGGATGCTCCTCTCGCATTCCTGAATTTTGAGGGTGTAGACTCCTGCTTTTATGTCTGGGTCAACGGCAAATATGCAGGATACAGTCAGATCTCCCACCACACAGCAGAATTTAATGTGACAGATCTCCTAAGGGAAGGAGAAAACCTGCTGGCCGTACTGGTCCTCAAATGGTGCGACGGGTCCTACCTGGAGGATCAGGACAAATTCCGTTTCTCAGGTATCTTCCGCGACGTCTATATTTTGAAAAGACCGATTGACAGGATCCGGGATTATATCATTCGCACGGAACTGTCAAAGGATCTTCAGTCAGCGGTTCTGAGGATACACTTTGCCTTTTCAAGGAAAGCCGTTCCTGTCTCTTTGACCCTGATCACTCCCAATGGAAAGTCAGTTCTCTACGATCAGAAAATCCTGTTCGGTAAAGACCTGGAGAACGTTAACGGAACTGATGTCCACATAATGGTTGATAATCCGCTCCTTTGGAATGCGGAAGAGCGGAACCTATACACGCTGGTCATGGATACCGGCCGGGAGGTCATTACCGAAAAAGTGGGATTCAGAAAAGTGGAGGTAAAAGACTGTGTTCTGAGACTTAACGGTGCTCCCATTAAGTTCCGGGGCGTCAACCGCCATGAATCAGATCCTGTTACCGGTGCGGTCTGTTCCATGGATCAGGCTCTGTGGGACCTGCGCATGATCAAGGCTCATAACTTCAATGCGGTCCGGGCCAGCCACTATCCCAATGTTCCCTGGTTCTACCAGCTTTGCGATTACATGGGACTGTACGTCATCGATGAAGCTGACAATGAGAGCCACGGGACGGCCCCTCTGTACTTTGAGGAGGATGATTATTCGCAGAGAATGAAGCTTGCCCACGTCAGGATCGCGGACAATCCGGACTTTATTGAGCCCACATTGGACAGAGTGAGATCCATGGTCATCAGAAACCGAAACCGCCCCTGTATTCTGATCTGGTCCATGGGAAATGAATGCGGCTATGGCGTCACCTTTGAAAGAGCTCTCCGATGGACCAAAGAGACAGACCCGTCGAGGCTGACACATTACGAGAGCGCGTTCTATCTGAGCTCATCACGGGAATTCGATGTATCCGATATCGATGTTTTCGGGCGCATGTACCCTTCTTTTTCCGAGGTGACGGACTATCTGGACAATATGCCGAACAAGCCCTTGCTTCTGGTGGAATACTGTCACGCCATGGGAAACGGTCCCGGAGATTTCAAAGAGTACCTGGAACTGACAGAAAAATACCCTGCTCTCTGCGGAGGATTTGTCTGGGAATGGTGCGACCATGCCGTTTACAAGGGCAAAACAGAGAAGGATAAAGACATATATTGGTACGGTGGTGACCATGGA
>CACZQE010000301.1 GCA_902783205.1 uncultured Lachnospiraceae bacterium
CCTCTGATAAACGCCCTTTGTGTAGTGCAGCCCGTCTCCGTTCCCGCTGCAGCCGCTCGTCCATCCTTCCCTCATCAGGTAGTCATAAGTATCGATCCAGGTATAATATTTGCGTGTACCAGCCCGAAGCTTCCTGTTGAAAGCCACGACATCCGAGGCGGAGACGGCCAGCCTGCCCCATCCCATCCTGAGCATTCGTTCCACATCGATCGGATTAACAGAAGCAATATATAGATCACAATTCTTCTTACGCAGTCCTTTGGCAATCTTTTTGTAAATAGCAATGTACGTGTTCACCCGGAGCAGATCGTTTACACCCATATTGAACACAACGGCAGTCTTTTTCTTCCGTTTTGCCACAGTTTTCCTCAATTTTCGCAGGCCGGCAGACTTAAGCCACCCCACTCCGCTTCCATCCTTGAAAATGAAACTGGTCCTTTGGATCATGCCGGAGAGGTGGTGCTTCATCAGCTTGGTCCGGGAGTCTCCAATGATAAGTACATGGGCATACGTCTTCGGCTTTAACATCTTTCTGGCCGGCAGCGCACTGACTCCGCCCATGGTGTTGGCCATCACATAATAGGTTCTGGCTGCATTCGGGATCACTTCTCCGGCGGCATAGCCCTTCACAACTTTTCCTTTCTCTTTGTATGCCCATCCGCAAAAAGTCTTATCCGGAAAATATAAGGCTGGAAATGTTTTCCTGCTGCCGGTTGAAACCGTGACGGTCCTGTAGAGGGATCCATCCTGATTACAAAGTTTTACCACAGCGGAATATGCGGGTTTACCGCAAAGCGCGATCATGACCGCCAGCGTAAGGAAAACTGAAACTGCCCTTGCTCTCATCTTTCTGTCATTCATTGCGATTGCCTCTCAATGTCATAAGAATTGACCGTCTCCGTTTTTCCTCCAAGTACCCGGTCATTTTCTGTTTGTTTTTTCCTGATCTCATCACTCAAAAGGGAATCGCAGACCAAACTGCTGCCTGATTTCATCCATCTGGCGCATGATCTCCAATGTCTCGGCATGCGGCATCTCCGGGCATTCGATTCTCCCCTCCTCAAGGGCCTTTTTGCAGGCGAGTACTTCATATTCATAACCGGTGATCTGTTCAGGAACCACGATTTCCTTCTTCACCGTATACCGATGACCGCTCCCGGCCTCCACTACCGTGATCTTTGCAGGATTATTGATATTCTCTACAAGAATGTATCCGTCTCTTCCGCAAATCATCCCCTGCCTGTCCGTTGCAGCATGAATGGTCGTAAACATACTGGCCATTTTCCCGTCTTTATACTCGATCATGACATTGTCCTGGCCATCTACGCCGGTTTCGGTCATAACCGCTGCGGCGTGGATTTGTTTGATATCATCTCCGAGAATCATACTGGAAAAGTTCAGGGGATAAACTGTCAGATCCAAAAGGCTGCCTCCGCAAAGTTCCGGTTTGTGAATTCGTTCCTTGTGATCTACAACATACCCCAGGTTTGAAGAAACTGCGGTCACTTCTCCGATCACGCCGTCAGCGATCAGTTCGTTAATGATCCATCTGGACGGCATGTATCTGGTCCAGATTGCCTCTGTTAGAAGCAGCTGCTTGTGCTCGGCAACCTCTATCATTTCCTTCGCCTGTTGTTCATTCGCGGCAAATGCTTTTTCACAGAGCACATTGCGGCCCTCTTTGAGCGCGGCAAGCGTCCAGCGGTGGTGATGAGAATGCGGCAGAGCAATATATACAAGGTCTACCTTTTCATCCGCAAGCATCTCCTCATAGGAACCATATGCTTTCTGAATGTTCCAATTTGCAGCAAACGCTTTGGCCTTTTCGATGTCCCTGGAGGCTATGGCGTAGTTTTCTACGCCTGACAGGTCCTGTATGGTTCGTGCCATCGCGCCGGCAATGCCGCCGGCACCCAATATTCCTACTCTCATGCTCTCTCCTTTATAAATGCTGACCCTTTATCCGCTAACAATTATAACTCTTTTGGTTTGATTTTGATAGCTTAGAGGCGGAA
>CACZQE010000302.1 GCA_902783205.1 uncultured Lachnospiraceae bacterium
AGTTTTTCTTCCTGGGCAGACTTATCCCCTTCTGCCTTGTTCTCTGTGCCTTCTGTCTGATCCTTTGTCTCTTCTGTTAATTCTGTTTTTACTTCTGTTGTTGCATTGGAAGAAAAGCTTTCTTTATCGTTATTCTCAGCTGTCGTTTCTTCCTGCCGGTAACTTTCCTCTGTTGTCGTTTCGATCTCAGCACGATCCAACTCAGGAGCTTCCGCTGCCTGTTCTTCCTCCGCTTTATCTTCATATTCCACAGAATATACCACAGCATACACGGCAGCTTCTTCTGCCGTAAAATGGACAGACTCCACCCCTTCTTCGGTTTCTTGAGCCTTCGTCTTAAGGATCTCGGGTTCAAAGAGGTCTTCCTCTTTGTCCTTATCATGTGCCCAGAAATGAACTGCCTTAATCTTTTTTGGCTTCTCCACCTTCACAGGGGCAGTGAGGATATCCAGGCTGAACTGTCCATAGGGCTGGATTTCCTGTCCTTCACTGAGGAGGGAAAGATCGAAGAGGCGGACATTAATATCACTGATTTCCTTGTCTTCTTTATCAGCCAGAAGGGCTTTCTTGACCTTTTTCAGGTATCTGCGATATACCTTGGTTCCTTCTTCCAGTTCCTTTACTTCAAGAGAGGCTCCCTCCGGGATAAGGTTATCCTCATCATAGGACAAGGTGACGGTATAGTAATCGTTGGATGCCTCTATGGTCTTTTCCGAGGTAACTTCCTCTGCTTCGGCATCTGTTTCATTCTGCTCCTGGTACTCTTTTACCCATCCATCAGAGCCTGCGCTTCTGGTGTCTGAATCCTGACGATCCGTTTCATCATCCGACTCCTGGGTATATTCCTCATGCCACTGGTCATCGTTCTCCTGTTCATCGTATTCCCCATTGGAGCCCTCCAGATACATACCCTTTGCCGGAGTTGAGGAAGCTTTATCTACAGTGATGGCAGGGAGAATCAGTGCATATGTCGTCACAAAAACCACCAAAGCAGCCATGACAGATACAAATTTCTTCCATCTGGCTAGTTTTTTGTGGTTTTCCAAATAATATTGAACAATCTTCTTCAACCACTCCACACTCAATTCCTCCCTTCTTTATATTTTTATTTCAATATCATAAACAGACTTGTAATTAGAATAGATTACTTAAACTCATATAAAAATGCTGGTTATTCAAATATGAAACACTATCTCCTTTATCATGGTAGCATCCACATTTTTGTTTGTAACCTAACCATAAGGTTAGTTTTACCGCCTATCCCTTCTATCTATTTTTCACATTTAGATATCAGGATGATTATAATTATTCAGCTTTCATCGATAATATTTCACTTATATTTCATATATTTAAGTTTATTCAACAAAAGACCCTATCCTCTCGGATAGGGTCTTTTGTTAATTTAGCAATCATTAATGTCATTTTTATCAGTGGGTACCTAACCATATTCTAGTATTAGCTATTGATTCCAAAAGCTTTTGCTTCGTTTAGTGCTTCCTCCTGGCTGTGAACTCCCAATTTACGGTAAATATTCCGTTTGTGGTATTTTAATCCACTGTAGGTGATATGCAGCTGCTCACAGATATTCCCAGATCCCATTCCCTGGCTTAGATAGTTCAGCACTTTTTTCTCCGTTTTTGTGAGAGGGATATCTTCCGATTTCTTCTCCTGCAGATAATTGGGATAATAGTCTGCCATCTCCCTGACAAATCTTTCTGTCTTTTCAAACCATTTCTGATCCAGACCTTTTCTGTCTTTTTCAGGCAAATTATCAAAAAGAGGAAGAACAGCTGCCCCTTCATCTGCTATTACTCGTACATAGCCGAAATGTTCTGCCTGTATTAAGGCATCCATGAAGCTCACCTGCCATCGGGAAGAGTTTTTACGATAGAATAAAATTGCCATGAGAAGATCCACTTTAATACACAAATAATCCCGATTGTACTCTTTGAAAACGTCATTAAGCCGGTTCAGAAGAATATATGCTTTCTCATAATCCCCCTTCATAATATGTATCCGGGCTTTTAAGATATACTTATTCCGATCAATCAAGGAGAAGAAGACCCTGGAATCCGGGGCATGAAGCAACCATTCTTCAGCCATCCTGTGTTCCCCTTTCTGAAGATTAATCCACACGTTTATGGTCTGAAGCGCCTTTATCAGCAAAGGATCTTTGTTGATCCGTTTAGCGAGTTCCCTGTGTATCTTCTCAGTGTTTAGTGCGTCGCCACGTATCACCTTCATCTTTGCA
>CACZQE010000303.1 GCA_902783205.1 uncultured Lachnospiraceae bacterium
CCTCATAGTACATGCCCTGTACAATCTCAGCTATTGTTTGCTCAGCCTCACCTATACTTCCAAATTGAAGAAGATTGAATAAGCTCAATAGAGGAGCTGGAAGTCCCATTGAGGTAGTGATATCTGATTTGAAATGAAGGATCTGCTTTGCAAGTGCAGCAAAGATATCACTTTCTTTCCTATCTGCATATATCTCCATGACCTGGGAAACTATTCTTCCTCGTTTGTCGATGGTAGTCATCCGACCTGTTAATATGTCGAATACTCCAATAATAAATCCCAGTAACGGATCATGGCCAAGAGATAATAGCCGGTGGTAATACGCAGAAAGGCCTTCCACGTATTCTGTTGTGTGCCGATTATCCTGAGCATCGAAAGGAACCTTACTAACCTTTGAGTGTGCAAGTTTCTCCATTTCTTCCTCGGGAAATTTCTTTTCAAACTCGGCTCTTATAAAGTCAGAAAGTTTTCCCGCCGATAGGCCAGGGGGTGTCTTCTGAGGTATCCCGACCATCAAGATATCAACCGCAGCACCAACAAGACTTGCCACAGCACTGATTGCAACGTCAAACTTGTCTAACCGATGCAGCGCATTAAACTCTTCATTTAGTTGCCTTACGGCTAAGGAATTGCTTTCAAGCTCTTCAGGAGAAAAGATAGCCTCCAAAGTGCACTCAGACCCAACAGCTCGTTCTGCCTCAAAGCAAAGATTCTCCCAAGAAGGAACAACCATAACCGGCTTATGCCGCACTGGCTCCAAGAATGCTTTATTAGGAAGATCATACCCAAGTGAGCGCAGCAAAACCTCGCTCTCCGAGATCCTCATATCGAGAGCGTCTTTATCAAGTGCCTTGATGGATTTCAGTTCTTGATTCTGATATGCCAGCACATTGTTAATTTGATGTTCGACTTCACTGTAATTGTACTTACTCATGCCACACCAAGATCTTTCTTCAGATCCTTTATCGCTTGTGTAAGGAGGATGTTTAAGCTCTGCAGATAATCCAGACGCTCTTTATCAGCGTCTGCTTCATCCTTAAGAGCTTTAATAATAGCCTCATGCTTTTTTAGAGCTTCAGTGTAAAGGCGTTCTTTCTCTTGGCGTAGTTGTTTGTTCTTTAATGCAGCAGCGACACCAACGCCACCTGCAGCTAAAACGGCAACAGGAGCTGCAAGCACGAACACTCCGGCAACCATACCACCACCTACAAGCGCCCCAGCAGCTGCAAGACCAGAAGTAATCCCAGCCGCAGAAAGACCAACTACTCCAAGTCCATACAAAGCAGCAAAAGAACCGACTCCGCCAATACCAGCTCCGAGTGCGCCAGCAAGAACTTCTGGTATTGCGCTTTCGCGGATAGTCCTGGACTTGTCATTTAGCGCATATGCAGCCTCATTAACAACATTAACTACCTGTTGAAGAGACTCAACGCTTTGAAAGTTCATCTCTTTTTTCTTCTTGACGTAGAGATCTGGTTCTTTCTGCGTTTTCTTTGGTTTTATCACTTTCTTCTCGTTGGTTTCAGCAGTTTTTTCTACATTATTTTTGTCATTGACTAGCTGTTCACCAACCGGTTTCTTTGGCTTTTCTTTTTTCATATCTTAACCTTGCCTCTTCTGATTACGTTTACGGATGTGGCTGCATCATCACATTTAAATTCTGGGGCTTATTGTCGCTTATTTGCGTGAAATCCTGCTCAGATCCAATGCCTTCATTAAGCGTTAAGCTTGCAAACCCGTACGGATCAGCGCATCCATTCCGCCAAATATAAGGTTCCTTCTTCTCTTTGATTCCATCCATTAATCTAAACAACGCAGGAAATATCGTCCCATAAAGTATATCACCAAGCAATCTGACTTTCAATGGAACGACTCGCAGAATCCGACTTTTTACTGCTGATTTTATTCACCACCACAATAATACAACTATACCAGAATAAAAGCCTTTATCCTAAGATCTAGATAATGGTCGTTTTGCTTTGCTTCAATACGTCGGACAGCCACAGCCTATAATCACATACTCTCCAACAGGGTGCTGATTCCGTCTGCAGCTGTCTCCAGAGTTGCCTTCAATAGTCCAAATTACCGCATTCTCCACCTTCTCCACGATCCCGGTATGATCTAGCTTCCCGTCCTGCGGACCGAAGTCGTCATCCGGATCATCCCAGTCATAGAAGATAATCATACCCGGCGCAGGTTCTTTTCTTCCCTCAAGCCACCGTCCCCTTTCTTTGTACCAGTTCATGCTGACTACGCAGCCGATGGCATTCGGCATGATACAATTCTCTACAGACCCGCACTCATCACCGCACCAGGTCACAAAGCAGGCGCACCATTCGATCCGGGAAGTAAAGCCGAAATGCGGCCAATATGGTTCTCCGCCTTCATACGGGAACCAATCCATAAATACAGACTCACGTAACGGTTCCTGCGTCAAAATACGGCTTCAGGGCTAAAAAAGAATCACAGCCATTTCCGCCGCAGACAAAAAAGAACTGCCCCATGGACAGTTCAAAAGCTTAAAAATTTGTATATTGCCGCTTCTCCCTGTTAATCCTGTTTTTCGTTTAACTCTCCTTTCCGGGTTCTCCTTCCCTGTCCAGGTCGGCAGCGACCATAAGACGGCCGGTCACCGCATTATAGTAGAGCACCATATTGCCGAGCCGCTCCTCCGGGCTGACTTCACTCGAGTTGACAGACCGGACCATGCATGCCAGTTCCCGATCATCAAACGATCCGTTGTCCGGAAGAATGATCAGTTCATGTATCGAACTGGGAAGGACATAGTAGCTGCCTCCTATAACTTCCGCGATCTGTTCCCGGATGCCCGGATAAAAAAGCGCAGCCGCCCCAAAAAACTTTTCTGAATTTGTCAGAACAAGCATCGAAAGATCCTGTGCGGGCAAGTGTTTTTCCTGAAGCAGATTATCTCTCTGTTCCAGTTTGCGAAGTCCTGCCATTTCCATCATAAGCTTTTTCATTTCTACGAGCACAGGCGGATGTGCCGCAACCGTGTTTCTTATGGCAGTCTTCGCCAGTTCCCGCTCGTCAAATTCCATCCGGGCTGCCAGTTCTTTCGTGATCTGGATCATTGCGTCTTTTCCCGGCGTGTCTATGTCAATGTAAACGGTCAGCGAAAAGCCTCCGTCCGCCGGAAGGCTGACCAGGTCTTTCAGACGTTCCTGATTGGAACGGGTATTGACTACCCTAACGTAAACTCTGTCCTTGATTCCTTCTTTGGTCATGTCCGGCAGATCAAACTGCGGCATGCTGTGGATGACCTGAAGATAATCCCTTGCAAGTTCATGCATCACGCATTCCGCGTCTTTTATTCCGGATTGATATATCTCGAAGTACGGCTCCAGATAGAATACCGGCGCCGCTTCCACATCTTTCTTTTCACCACAGCGAATAATGAGACCGTGCAGAAGCGTGTCGTTATTCTTCGCAACTTCCGTTAATTCCACGCTGGCATTACGGTATTCTTTCGGCAAATACTTCGGAATATGGGATACCGCCATTTGTATAAATTCATTCTTATTCATCATGTGTCTCCTCCTCTTAGAATCTTTCCGTCATTAAGACATGCTGACTGACAGCGGGGAGCGCGCGCGTTTATCTTTCCACTCCCCATACGTCAATCTTGTTCTTCAATCAATTTTGTAGGTTGATTTGATAGATTCAGTAAACGAAAGACCGGCCGGCTTTATGACTGTCAGGCTTTGGACAGATCAGATATTATAAACACTATCATTTTCTGTGAAGAATACAATACGATGTGACAGAATGACA
>CACZQE010000304.1 GCA_902783205.1 uncultured Lachnospiraceae bacterium
TCCACGGGAATTCCTGAAGCGTAATTCAAAAAAGTCTGGATCACAAATCCGTGGGAAGCCACCACGATGGTCTTTCCCGGATTTGCCTGGGCGAAGGAAAGGATGGACTTGTGCATTCTTTCATAGGCATGCTTAACCTTTTCTCCCCGGGGAGCATTTGTGGATCCCGGAGCATGGTTGATGGCGTCGCTGAAGGCGGGAAAGAGGATATCCATCTCCTGGATGGTCCTGCCCTCGGTGATCCCCTGGTCAATCTCGGCAATGTCGGGCACCACGTGGACCGGAATTTTGTCCTTACGGTCTCCCAGGGCAAAATCCAGAGTCTGTCTTGCCCGGATCAGGTGGCTGGTATATCCCGCATCGATGGGAATATCCTTAAAATAGTCCGTCAGCAGGGCTCCCTGGGCCAGGCCCAGCTCATTTAAAGGAATATCATGGCTTCCCTGGTATTTAAAGTCTGTATTGTAATCGGTGGTGCCGTGTCGTATAAGATAAACTACCGTATCCATATCTTTCCTCCTCTTTCGTCTTCCGTTTGACAAATGTATAAACTTCTTCAGGCCGGATCTGTCAGCAGGACAGCAGCTCTCCGAAGGAATCGCTGACATAGTTGTCGGTCATTCCGGCGATATAGTCTATGATGGCCTGTATATAATCCTTTTTATCTTTCAGACTTCCGTAGATCTTACGGTTTTTGCATCTTCCGGCAATGTCGACCGCCCAGGGGAAGGCTTCATAGCCGCCCGACAGATAGGGGATCAGCCAGCGTGCAAAAGCCTCGACGAAACGGTATCGTCCGTATTCAGCCGCCGCCATGGCCTCCAGGGTCTCCTCTCCCCGGTAAAACCCGTACAGAGCGTAAAAGATTTCCCGGATGGTCAGCTGCGAATACTTTTTATAAGGCTCCAGGCGGGGGTTATGATAAATGTTTTCCGTGTTGAACTGCTTGATCCGGTTCATCTGCCCTGCCATGGTGTCGCTCAGGACCAGACCTTCCTCCGGGCAGCTGTTTCTGCACAGGTCAATGATCATATTATGCATGATAACCGTCGTGTTTATGGCTTTCTGATTATGGATCCGGGCCATATCCCGCAGTTCCTTTTTCTGCTCCTCTGTCAGATAGCCCAGACGTCTGGCATCCTCTATATCCCTTCCCAGATAGGCAATCTTGTCCGAAATTTTCACCACACAGCCTTCCCAGCTGGCAGATTCATACTGGCCTGCCCGCTCAAAGTCAGCCAGGTCTCTTACATCCTCCCTGGGCCGGATTCCGTTCTGGTCAAGTTCGCCGCAGTGGGAAATGATCCCGTCCCTTACCGCATAGGTCAGATTCAGATTTCTTTTAAACATTTCATTGTCTTCCAGCAGTTCAAGGTCATCCACAAAACGGACTCCGTTAGCCTCATGCCAGAAGCTGCCTCCCAGATATTCCTCCGAGAGCTCAGAAAGCACCTTCTCTCCCTCATGGCCGAAAGGAGCGTGTCCCAGATCATGGGACAGGGCAATGGCCCTGGTCAGTTCCGTGTTCAGGCCCAGTTCGCCGGCAATGGTGGAGCTCACCGACTCCACATGGGCCACATGCTCGATCCTGGTGCAGATGTGATCATTGCCCGCGGCATTGTAAAAGACCTGGGTCTTGTGTTTGAGTCTCCTGTAGGCCAGGGAATGGAGGACCCGTGTGTAATCCCGGTCAAAGGGAGAACGGATATCATCCTCCCTGGAATAAAGAGGATCCTCTCTTCTGATCAATTCTTCATAGCGGGCCGGGTCTGCCCCGGCAGCCACTGCGGCAAATTTCTTTTCCATATCAGATTCTCCTTCATTAGCGGATCCGCTCTATCCTGCCTCCGCAGCGGCAGCGGTAGCGGGACGGATATTTGACCACACTGCTCATCCGGTCGCGGCAGATTTTTTTCCCGCACCGGCTGCAGACAAGGATGTATCTGTGGTCCTCTGCCGCCTCGCTTACACCCAGCTCTCCGGGTGAGGTGGTGGTTGCGATCCTGTAATCGGGATGACGTTCCATCATGACCGCCGCATAATGCTTCCACAGGCTTCCGTGCCCCTTCACTCCGGGACAGGTGTGGAGGATTTCGTGGACAATGGTGCTGCGCAGAGATCTTTCAGGTACCTGGTCCGCCAGCAGCCTTTGAGAAATCTCGATCTCAAAAGAGCCGTCCGGAAGCTTTTTGCACTGTCCCCACCTTTTTCCGGCCCGGCTGTTAACTTTTACATTTTTTATATTTCCCACCGGAATCCCCGCTTGCGTAACCTCCCGCAGGCATTCCGTGAAAATCTTTTTCAGATCTTTCATGGTTTTACTATATAATATGTTTTTTCTTTATACAATCTTAATTTCCCGGGCAAATGCCTTAACACCATCTTTGCGGTGTCTGATGTATCATCTATTCACTAAAAATAAAAATAACAGGAGATTACTATGGCTGAAAGTTTTTTATGGAAAATCCGTGCATCCGCCAAAGAAAAGCGGAACGTCCTGAACACCAAATCGATTCTTCTGATCGGAATCAATAATTTCGGTATGCTGATGGCGGAACAGCTGCATGAGCTGGGCCATGAAGTCATGGCGATCGATAAAGATGAAAATAAGATCAATACCGTTTTGCCCATCGTTACAAATGCCCAGATCGGAGACGGCACCAATGAAGTTTTCCTCCGGACATTGGGCATAGGAAATTTTGACGTATGCATCGTAGCGATCGGCGGCGATTTCCAGAGTTCTCTGGAGGCCACTTCCCTTCTGAAGGAACTGGGCGCCAAATTTGTTGTATCCCGGGCGGACAGGGATGTCCAGACCAAATTCCTCCTCCGAAACGGAGCAGACGAGGTCATCAATCCCGAAAAACAGATTGCCCAGTGGGCAGCCATCCGCTACGCCTCAGACCATATCCTTGATTACATAAAGCTCGACAGCAAACATGCCATTTTTGAAGTGGACATTCCGCCGGATTGGCTGGGGAAGACCATCGGCAATATCGACATCCGGAAAAAATACGGAATCACCATTATGGCTATCAAGGAGCACGGAAAAATCGATCTGTCCGTGACACCGGACCTGGTCCTTGATGCGGCAAAAACGATTCTTGTACTGGGAGAACGCAGATCAATCCAGCGCTGCTTCCACATTTAATGAGTAAATATCAGGAAAGGAAAAAATGGTCGATATATTTCTTGCAATCATAATAATCGGCATGTTCCTGTTTGGTTTTTTTGTGGTCAGACGTTACAGCAGCTTCATAGGAAAAAACTATAAAGGATCCTGCCGCGACAGGGCTACAACAGACGAATCGGAGTGGTCCGACAGGAGGAAGCGATAGAATCTGTTTCTCATTTATGCTACAATCCAGATAAAGTCATCAGGGTTCACAGAGAGGATTAGAGTATGAATGACACAGGACCGGAAAGAGGCGAGCGTATACTGGTATGTCTTTCGCCCTCTCCATCTAATAAAAAGGTTATTGCTGCGGCCTGTAAAATGGCTGCGGCATTTCATGCCGCCCTCACGGCCGTCTATGTAAAGACGGACCGCGATGAGCGGCTTTCAGACGAAGAAAGATACAGACTGCAGGGCAATATGGAGTTTGCCAGACAGAACGGTGCTTCCGTAACTACCATAGTCGGAAGCGATGTGCCGGCCCAGATCGTGGAGTTTGCCCATGTTTCCGGCACGACCAAGATCGTTGTGGGCAGGAGCGGCGCTGCCGGAAGGCATTTCTGGGACAAAGCAAGCCTGACAGAGCAGCTGGTCATGAATGCGCCGGATGTGGATATTTATATCATTCCCGACTCTTCCACCGACTACAGGCATCAGACTAAAGCCGACTTTCTGACCGCCCGGATCAGGCCTACCCTGCGGGATACGGTCATCACCATCCTGCTCCTGGCTGCCGCCTCATGTGTAGGACTGACTTTTACCCTGTTCGGTTTCTCCAAGGCAAATATTATCACCGTATTTATCCTGGGGGTACTGATCATATCCGTTACGACAGTCAGCCCCCTTTACAGTGCAGTCAGCTCTCTTCTGAGTGTGCTTCTCTTCAACTGGTTCTTCATTGAACCCAAGTTCAGTTTCCACACATATGAGACTGAGTATGTCGTAACATTCGGCATCATGCTGATCTCATCCCTGATCACCGGAACCCTGGCCAACAAACTAAAGGCCAACGCACGGAATTCGGCTCTGGAGGCTTTCAGGGCCAAAGTCCTTTTTGATACCAACCAGCTGCTGCAGAAAGCGGATACATCCGAGGAAGTCATCCGTGTCACAGCCCGCCAGGTCACAACCCTCCTGGACCGTGACGTGGCAGTCTATCCTGCCGATGACAGCGGTAATCCCGGCAAGGGATTCCTCTTTAAATCAGAGGATACCGGATCGGAGCCGGAAGAGAAAAATCCTGAAGAAGCAGCCATCGTGCAGTGGGTCTTTGACAACCGGCAGGCTGCAGGTTCCGGGATGGAATACTACGGCAGGTCCGATGCCCTTTATCATCCCATCAGCATATACGGCTACTGTTACGGCGTCATTGCAATCCGCCTTCAGGGGAAATCTCTGGAGACTTTTGAGTACAGTGTCTTTTCATCCATCCTTGGCGAATGCGCCCTGGCCCTGGAGAGTCTGCGTAACGCGGCAGAGAGA
>CACZQE010000305.1 GCA_902783205.1 uncultured Lachnospiraceae bacterium
ACAGCCGACAAGAAAGCAGCCGACAAGAAAGCAGCAGAGAAGAAGGCAGCAGAGAAGAAGGCAGCAGAGAAGAAAGCAGCAGAGAAGAAAGCAGCAGAGAAGAAGGCAGCAGAGAAGAAGGCAGCAGAGAAGAAAGCAGCAGAGAAGAAAGCAGCAGAAAAGAAGGCAGCAGAAAAGAAAGCAGCCGAGAAAAAGGCAGCAGAAAATAAAACAACAGCAGAGAAAAAGGCAACAGCTAAGAAGACAGAAGCAAAGGAGGCAGCAACAGAGAAGGCAGCAGTCGAGAGGACTGAGGTAAAGAAAGAAGAGACAAAGAAGACTGAGAAGAAAGGAAGCCCGGCAGTAGTTCAGGCAGCTGAGAAAGAAAACGCAGCACCTGCAGCAGCTGAACAGAATGCATACAGAACTGTTGACAACAACGGCGTACTGATCTGGATGGCAGTAATCGGAGTTGCAATCGCAGGTATGGCAGCCGCATTAGTTGCAGAGCTCTTAAAGAAGTAAATAAACTCATGGAATTCCTTTCCTGTAAAAAACGAAAAAGTCCGAAGTGACGAAAGAGATGCCCGCCAAAAGCAGGCATCTCTTTTTTGGCATTTTTCCTTTGTTTTTTTACGCATAACAGATGATCACTGTCCCTGATGAGACGTATGACCGTTTGGGGGGTGGGAAATGCCCAGAGCGGCAATTCCTCTGGCCTTGCCTCTGTTGATATCGGAAATGAGTTCCTTTACAGAGGGGAAGGGTCCGATTCTCAGTCCGTTGCAATAGACATTGTGAGCCGAATAGAGACCGTGTTTTTTGGAGACATTGACAGTGTGGACAGCCTGGGCCGCATCGCCGGCATCATTATAGATGACCAGGATCAGGGTGTCATGGGCTGCGGCAACCCGGTCAAAGTCCTTCTCATCCGTGACGAACTCGGTAATATAGCCCCTCTTTTTAAAATAATCCCGCAGGGCGGAAGGCGCAGTGCCAAGCAGGCCTGACAGGATCATGCCGTCCCGCTCGAAAGTGGAGATCAGGCGGGCCAGGCTGGTGCCCTGGCCTCCGGTCAGGCTGTACAGAGCATTGTAGACGGCAAAGATCTCGCATCCGGAGAACTGCATGGTCTTTTTTCCGAAAGCCAGGTCCGTATAGCGGTTCTGGTCTTCTATGTAACCATTGTTCTTTTGGATGGCCTTTTCATGATTTTTGAAAGCAGCCGCATTTTCCGGCTCGTGCCGGTTAAAGCGCCTGCCCAGGGGACGCTGTATGAAACGGAACAGGTCCAGGATCCGCATCAGACGGACGTTGCTGATTCCGTCGGGAATCCATCGGCATACCCTGTGATAAAGGGGGGATATTTTTTTAACAAGACCTGCTTTCAGCGCTTCTCTGATCTTCAAATCTCCATCACCTCTCCCGGTTTCCGGAAACCGTAAACATTTTTCGTGACAGACAGATTATACCAGATTGCCGGATCATTTGCCAGAAAGGCCTTTACAGATTGCCGCTGTTTTTGAGCGCGTCTTCCATAGGCACCCGGCGAATCTTCAAAAGCTCCAGAAGAGCGACTGCCCCATAGGTGAATAATCCCATGGCAAACATCTTCACGTAGATCACCGGATCCAGATATAAGGGGATCCAGCCGGTGATCATGGTCAGCATCACATAGCGGAAGATGTAGACCATGAGCAGGGTACCCAGAGGGAGTGTGATCAGCAGCATGGCGATCACCGCAAAAGTGGTCGGAAGGATATAGAGCATTCCGATTTCGGAATCAGAGTACCCCAGGATCTTGGTCATGGAGATTGCCTGGGCGTTTTTTTCGATAATGATCTTGGAAAGAAGATAGATCAGGACCATAAAGATAATCATGGCGATCCCGTCCACCAGATACATCATTTCTCCAAAGGAAACGGAGAGCTGGCGGGAAATCCTGGTAAGGGAGTCCTCGTCGATCACGGTGGCGATATACTGTTTGGGGATGTCCGTGATCTCCTCGTTGGAAAAGTAACCGGAGTATGAATCTTCGGAAAGGTCAAAAAGCCGGTTCAGCTCCCGCCGGTCCATAAAGACGGACAGACCTCCCTGGTATGGGTATACGCCTGTAATGTCAAAGTCATAGCTTTTCTTTCCGTACTTTTCCTTCAGTCTGATCCGGTCCCCCTCACCCAGATGATATTTGTCCGCATAGGCGGAGGAAATCAGAACATCATCCTTGTGAAAATCATGATGAATATAGCTGCTGTGTTTTTGCACACCGTAGACCAGTACCTCTTCCTGCTTTTCCTTGTGGGTCGGAACTATTTCCAGAGAGTCACAGCTGAACTTTTCCGCGCTTTTGTTTCTGGTTTCACATTCTGAGGAAAAGAGGTACATGTTGAGCAAACTTTCCAGTTTGCGGTTATCATTCACGGCACTGGCAGGGATCTGCAGGATATACTGGTACTTACAAAGAAGATTATCTACCATGGTTTCCTGATAGTGGGCCAGTACTGCGGGGAAGAGCATGCCGAACATGAGGAGCAGATTGGCAAACATGACGCCGATAAAGAGTATGACATAGTTTCCCATATTCTGAAAGATGACCCGGAGGCGGAAACGTGTAAAGAAGGGTATGTGAGCACTCAGGCGTAAAGCCCGCTTTTTCCCGGATTTTCTCAGTTCGCCCCGCAGGAAGGACAGTGGGGAAATCTTCAGCCGGCGGTGGAGGACCGTAAAGGTCACCAGGACCATCAAAAATACAGGAACCAGGGTCGTTTTGAAAAAGGCTTCCGAACTCCAGACCGTTGTATAGGTCGGGAGGCTGTAACTTCCGTAATAAAGATGGGCATTAAAGTACTTGAAAAATGTATAGCCCAGCACATTTCCGACTAAAGCGCTGACCAGGGTCACCATCAGGGGCATGGCCATGTAATGGCGGATCAGTTCGGACCGGCTTAAACCGGTGGCCCGCAGTGTTCCGATCACCCCCGCCTCACGGCGGATGGTATCACTGATGGTAATGCCGAAAACGAAAGCCATAATGGCAATGATAATGTAAAGAAATACTTCCATCATGACCTTGTCGCTTCCCATATCGTCCCCTGTGAAAATGATAGCCTGGTTCAGATAGCGGGGCGTAAAGCTCTCCAGAGGAACAATGTCATTGATGTCAGACATCAGATCGTCAGAGACATCATGCTCCTCCTCTTCAGAAGAGACGGGATTTTTTAAAACATATGAATAAGAATACTTTAAAGAGTTGGCATCGAAGCTGTCGAACTCTTCATCTGCCACGGTACTGACGCCGAACTTGATTGAGTCGAACATGGAATCCGTGTTATTCTCAAATAAAGCAGAATAGTCGGACAGGGCGATCAGACCGGTTACAAGGTAGGACCTTTTTCCTGCTTTCATGGTATCGCCGGTCCGGATGTGATTATTGTCCGCGTACATGCGGTCAATAGCAATCTCCCCCTTTTTTTCCGGCAGACGCCCGTCCATGACACAGGCAAGATTGATCCTGGTCCGGTTCCTGAAAACCCGCAGAGTACTTCCGTTGTCAAAGGGAATCTGACGGTAAAAGTTTTCATAAAGATCCAGGCCCAGAGCGGAGATGTCTTCGCATTGTACCTTATTGGCTTTGGCGCTCAAGAGAAAATTGCCGTCTTCGACATGATATTTTTCAAAGCTTTCATTATAGGCTTTGAGCATACTTGTATCTGCTACCAGGAAGCCGGAAACCTCGCCGATCATCAGAACCATCAGGATGAAGATCACAAGGTACTTCCCGAATTCGCTTTTCAGTTCCCGCATATAGCGTTTTCTTAAAGGACATTTCATAGCAGGCTTCTCCCCCTACCATTCCAGATCTCCGGCATCGGTTTTCTCATTGTTGCAGTAATTCTTCCTTATATTGCCGTCCTTTAAAAGGATCACCCTGTCGGCCATGGCTGTCAGGGCATCGTTGTGGGTGACCATGATGACTGTAGTCTTATAGGTCCGGTTGACCATTTCGATCAGCCGGAGGATTTCTTTGGAAGTTTTGTAATCCAGAGCGCCTGTCGGTTCATCACAAAGAAGCAGATCCGGATTTTTCACGATTGCCCTCCCGATGGAGGTCCGCTGCTGCTGACCGCCGGACAGCTGAGAAGGCAGTTTGTCCCTGTGGGCAGTCAGTCCCAGCCGGTCAATAAGCTCCTCCACAGGAAGAGGATCTTTGCCCAGCCAGGCTCCCACTTCTATGTTCTCCCGGACAGTGAGATTGGGAATCAGATTGTAACTCTGGAATACATAACCCAGATGATTCCTTCTGTAGCGGGTCATGGCCTTCTCATTCATGCCTGACATGACGTCCCGGCCGATCCGGATCTGTCCGGAGTCAGGATTGTCGATTCCCCCGATAATGTTAAGGAGGGTAGACTTTCCGGAACCTGAAGGACCCAGGAGAACACAGAGTTCACCTCTGTCAATGGACAGGTCGATTCCCTTTAAAACAGTGACCCGGCTGTCGCCCTGTCCGTAGGATTTTTTGATTTTCGTTAACTCGATAAACATAGATTTAAGCACTTAATATAAGAAGAAATATTATTGGTTAGTTTATACTAACAAATGTGTCACAAATCAAACATTCTGTCAAGAGCAAAAGTTTAAGTGACTTCCTCTATCACAATCTCTTCTTTTTTTGACCACACTTTGTTCATATTTTCCATTTAGGATAGGGAACAGTTCGTCATAAACGGAGGAGATATCCTCCCAAATGCATGAAAGAAAGAAGGAATGACCTATGAGAAAAAGAATGATGAGCGCAGCTTTTATTATGAGTGTAACTATGGGAATGTCGCTGCTGGCAGGATGCGGAGCAGACAC
>CACZQE010000306.1 GCA_902783205.1 uncultured Lachnospiraceae bacterium
TCACCTTTGAGATGATCTCCAGGTTTAAAAATGGTGAACTATGAAAATCATGGTCAGCGCCTGCCTGGCAGGCGAAAACTGTAAATACAATGGCGGGAACAACCGCAGTGAGAAGATCCTGCAGCTGATGGCCTCGGAATCTGTCCTGCCGCCTTTACATGATCACACCGTCACAGATACAGGCTGCACCTCAGGCAAATAAAGGGCAAATAAAGCCACCGGTCAAGTGCCGGACCGGCGCTATCCCAGCGCAGACCAGACAGAGAAAGGGGCTGTCGCATTAAGAGAAAAGTACTTAAGACGATAGCCCTGCAAACAAACTTGGAAAACATCCGGCTGTGGCCGGGTTGTTCACTTTTCGAACTTTTTTAATCTCTGAAGCTTCTGATGGATTTTTTGAAAATCCACCGCACAGGATCCCCCGGAAATCCCGATCGGCACCCTCTCCCGGAAAGAATACGCATCCGGCATTGTATCGAAAGAGCTGTGTCCTTC
Organism: uncultured Lachnospiraceae bacterium; assembly: GCA_902783205.1. The sequence continues at coordinate 496 of CACZQE010000306.1, forward strand.
ATTATCAAAGCAGAAGGCATACACCTTTTCCGCCAGAGGATCAATGATCCAGTATTCCCGTACGCCATGTCTTTGATACAATTCCCTTTTTCTCCACAGATCATTTTCCGGGTTGGATGGCGAGAGCACCTCAACTACAAAATCAGGGGTTTTATGAAGCAGTCCTGCTTCCCTTTTCTCTTCCCTTCCATCTTCTTCATGAACCATACAATGCACATAAATGTCAGGCTGAACAACCGTCTTTTTTTTATCCCCGAGCGGAACATCCGACGGCGCCATGAAAGCAAAACAAGGCGCGTCTTGTTCCTCGATACAATCCACAATCTGTCTGATAATCTCTAATACCGCTGTCTGATGAATCCCTGTGGGCGATGCCATGGCGTAGAAAGTACCGTCAATCAGTTCAACCCGCAGATCATTTGGAAGAGCGTAGTATTCCTCCTCCGTGTGTCCTCCGCCCTCCGGGATTCCGGGATCCGGCAGCAGGTCTTTCTTTCCGGCATTCTGTATATATGCAGCGGCGGCGGATGGTTCCTGCGCGATTCCGTCCGCGTTTAGTCCTATCCCAACCTGTTGAGCTTCTTTTGCTTTTGCTTTTTCTTTTGCCTTTTCTTCTCCATTCTTTGTCTCTTTTGTACGATCCATTTCCTGTCCCTCTTTCTACAATATTATTTTTTCTGAAATAATAATTTCAATACTGGTAATATCCGGCAGTATTATGAAACTCTTCAGTTCAGCCATTATTCAGCTCAATATCTAAAACGGGAGTCTCTTGAGTATGGGTTCGTCCGTATTTACGAATTAATCCCTTTACATGAATATATTACAAATGATGCTTGTGTTTGTCAATATGATATAATTCGTTTATTCGAATAAACCGGGAGGGTGTTACATTTCACACTTCCCGGCACGTCGAAGCGCTTTGCGCTGTCACTCATTTATAACCCCCTCTTGTGTCTCGCTTACAAAATCCGGGGCTCATTGGTTTTTCATTTTATTCTTCTCAAAAACATGGTAGAGTTGTACTTGTACTTGCACTTGCATTTATAGCTGTGCGTTGCAGATGGGGATGCAGGAGATGATCACAATAAAGGTGCCTCTGCCTGAATGTTTTTCAGGCAGGAGAAGGCCTATGCGGGGCAAAAGAAGGCCGATCATGCTTCAGACGGTTACTGAATGTGAAGAAGAATCACTGTGTTTGTTCTGAAGGAGTTCCCTTGATGAAAATCATGGTCAGTGCCTGCCTGACAGGCGAAAACTGTAAATACAATGGCGGGAACAACCGCAGTGAGAAGATCCTGCAGCTGATGGCAGACAACGAGGTGATCCCTGTCTGCCCGGAAGAGCTGGGCGGGCTTCCTACGCCGCGCGTTCCCTCGGAGATCAGGGATGGTCTGGTTATGGCAAGAGACGGGCGGAGTGTAGATGCGGAATTCCGCGCAGGCGCAGCGAAGTGTCTGGCCCTTGCCCTGCAAGAGCAGCCGGACCTGGTCGTGCTGCAGTCACGCAGCCCCAGCTGCGGGGTAAAGCAGCGCTACGACGGCACATTTACCGGAAGACTAGTGAATCAGACCGGTGTTGCCGCACAGCTTCTGATGGAAAGCGGATACCGGTGCCTTGATGTGGAAGATCTGGTCACAATCTATGGGAGTTTTTTGATACGGAAACTATGCGTGGAAGAATTCGACATACTAAAGGATTTCCTGTACGAGGCAATTTTCATTCCACAAGGAGTGCAAGCTCCGGCCAGGGA
>CACZQE010000307.1 GCA_902783205.1 uncultured Lachnospiraceae bacterium
GGTATGCTCCGCATGGTCATGGGGCTTGGCACCTGCGCCGTGGACAGGATTGAAGGGTCTTACCCAAGACTGATCTCCCTGGATAAGCCCGGGGCCACCGCTTTTCATACCGCCGCCGAACATCACCGTTTTTCCCAGAGAAATGTGGAGATGATCGACCGGGAGACAGGAGCCCTGGAACAGGTACCTTTCACGGTAGTGGAGAAGGCTCTGCCTGCTTATCTTAAGAAAATGCTATTTGACCGCGACCGGGAGGCGGAACGCCGTCTTTCAGACAGGGGAATCTTCAGAAGCGTACCCTTTGTCACATGCTCGGGTTTTGCCGATAATCCCTCTGTCATGCAGGATATGCAGGGGCTGATGAAGGTGGTGGAAAAAGAGTACGGACAACCGGTGGATATAGAGTTTACCATCAATGTGGAGGAGGACGGATCCTATGTGATCAACCTCCTGCAGTGCCGTCCTCTCCTGGTATTCGAAGACAGGACACGGCAGATGATTCCCGAAGATCTGAGTGACAGGGAGATCTTCCTGGACTGCCGCCATACATCCATGGGTCAGTCCCAGCATCTTAAACTGGACGGTATAGTTTATGTGGATCCGGTGGCCTATTACGAGATGCCCTACCAGAGAAAAAAAGAAGTGGCGGCGGCGATCGGAAAGGTCAACTGGTATTTCAGAGATCAGGATAAAAAGCTGATCCTGATGGTGCCGGGAAGGATCGGGACGACATCTCCGGAACTGGGGGTGCCTACAAACTTTTCCGATATCAGCGGCTTTTCAGCCATATTTGAAATAGCGGAATCCGGGGTCGGCTACAATCCTGAGCTGTCCTACGGAAGTCATATATTCCAGGATCTGGTGGAAAACGAGATCCTGTATGCGGCAGTCTTTGAAGATGAGAGGACTGTCTGCTTCAGACCGGACAGGCTGAAAGAACTTGACAACAGGCTGGCTGACATCGAAGCAGATCTTGCCGGGCTTGAAGAAATCATCGGCTATTACCCTGTAGAGAAAGCCGGCTGCTTTCTCTACCATGACCTCTTTGAAGAGCGCCTGGTCTGTACGATCCGGAAGGAGGAAATGTAAATGGACAAAAGAGAAAGCATATGGGATTTCAGACCGGAACTGATGAGTGACCGGGAAATGATCGACCGCTTTCATATGATCCTTTCGGCTATGACCGCAGATGTCCGGACCCGCCTTGGAAATACACGGGGCCTGACGGGGCTCTTTGAAAGGCTGCGGGCAGAGGAGGACTGGCGGGAGATCCGCGCCCATCTCAGTATGATCCGGGAAGCGGGCGACCGCCTTTCGGGAGAACACAGAAATCTGGTATTAACTCAGCTCCTGCCTCTGATCTTTCATGAAAACGGGACCATTCGCCGCCAGGCAGCCGTCTGCTGCGGCGTTCTTCTCTCCCTCAGTGCCGCAGATGACGAGCCTGTATTTGAAAACACGATCGCCGGGATCCTTTTCCGTTCCGGAGACCTGGCCGGAGAGTCAGGACTCCACACGGGAAATGCTCTCCGTCTGATCCTGTCCGTTATGCTTGAGAAAACGGAAGGCGAGACCCGGAAAAAGGTCCTTCGCCATATCGGCAACTATTTCAAGTCTTCCAGGTGGGACAGGGAGGCGTGCCTGAGTCTTTTAGAGGCGGTAACGGACATTCCCTTTGACCGTTGGAGTGTCATGCAGAGGGGATATATCTGCGACTTCATGAGAAGCTTCATGAACGGGTCCGATGAGGAACTGCGTCAGGCTTCCCTGATGCTTGTGGACAAGTGGATGTGCCAGGGCTGGAAATGTACGGAAGATATGATCAGTTATCTTTGCAGCCTGACCCCGGCGGACGGGGCAAAGATCTGCGAGCATTATCTCCTGGCCCGGATCCGGGCCATGGCTGAATCCGGAATTCCCTGTAAGGATAATGCATCAGATGATCCCGGCATGAAAACAGTTGCCTTTGACGGCGCCCTCCTCTTCCGGGAGAATCTTCGTTCCGATGATCTCTGGCTGTATAAGATGATCAATCTGGACATTTTAAAGCGCTATTATCTGACTAAAGATGCCAGAGACCTGTATATTTACGCGGTCCACCTTTTAAATATACTCAGGCTCAATACCAGGCAGGAGGTTTTCTTCAAGGCGGGAGACGACCTGGTGGAGGTCATGCCCCTGATCGAAATGCATCAGAGGTATGAGATCATCCAGGAAATCTTCAAGGCGATCGCCTTACGGGATGACTCCTCCAACTATCTGCCCTCCTTCCTCGGAAGAACCTTTACCGGTGTCGGGGGCCGGGAGGGAAGAGAACTGCAGAAACAGCTGCGGGACCTTTCGGACAGTCCTGATAATGACATTGTAAAAATAGTAGCGGAGACCATCTGCGTTATCATGGATAATTACAGTCCGGCTGAAGATCCTGCCGGAGAAGAAGGAAATGTTAACAGACGGCGCGAGTATCCGGGTATCCTCTGCCGCTGCATGGCAGACAGCAGGCCGGATATTGCCATAGAGACCTTCTATCTGGCGGGAGATATCCTTTTCCGGAATCCGGGCCGGGCCCTGGAAACCCTCAACGGTATGCAGCTGGTCCGCAAGATACTGATCTATATGAAGGAAACGCCGCAGTGCCATAAGAAGTACTATATGCTTCCGGTCATCCGGCAGATCTGCCGTTATCTGGATGAACTATCTGAGAGAGGACTGCCTGACGATACAGTCAGGTCCGGCCGGGGAATTGCCGTTTATTCCGGGACATTTGACCCGTTTTCCATGAGGCATAAGGCCATTGTCCGGGAAGTGGCAGATATGGGTTACACCGTATATCTCAACATACACAGTTTTGCATGGGACAGTAATTCCACCCCCATGATGATCCGCCGCAGGATCGCTTCTGTCACAGTGGCGGATATACCCGGGGTTTATCTGCTGCCGGAAGACTTTGCCCTGAATATAGAAAATACTGACGATCTGAAGAGGCTCAGGGAATCCTTTCCCGGCCGGGAGATCAGCCTTGTGGCGGGAAGCAGCCTGGCAGGTATGAGCGATGCCTATCTGCGGGAGCCGGGACCCGGCACCATACACCATTTCCCCCACATCATATATTTTAAGAACGACAGTTACGGAGACCTGGATCTGAAGATGAGCCGGAAACGGATCTTCGGGCAGATTACGACCCTGCGACTTCCCGTCTTCTACGATGACATGTCTTCCGTGCAGATTCGGGAGAACATAAGAGAAGGAAAGGAAATCACGAATCAGGTCGATGTCCGGGCTGCCCAGATGATAAAAGACTGGAATCTCTACGCGGATATAGACCGTACTACAAATGTGGCCCAGATGAAACCCTGCTTTATGACTGTCCGGGAGACGGACCGGGGGACAGAAGCCACGGTAACCGATGAGAGAGCAGGACGAGTCATTGCCCGGGGCAGTTATCATGAGACCGGGGACGGTGTGGTCCGGATCGACCGGATGCAGATGGGAGAAGGCTGCACTGTGGCTGAAGAGGAGCTGGCTTTTAATGAGATTATCGCAAAGTGCCAGGAAGAAGGATATCTTTATGCCGTCTGCAGCTCAGACCTGCTCAGGCCGGACCTGATGGAAAACTTCGGATTCCTCCCCGATGAGGAAGAAGGAAAGACCGGCGTCCTGGACATGCGTAAGCCCCTGGCTATGTTTTATGACGTGGCCACCATGCTCAAAAACCCCTACTCCGGGGACTGGGAAGTCAGAAAGGCGCTGCTCGCCGGCAGGGAGCGGCTTAAGAAGGCCCTGATCAGACTCTTCCCCGGCAGCCTGGTCCTTCACTTTGATTCTGAAATTCTGAATTATAAAATCAGCCGTCTGATCCGGAACCGGGAGGGTATCCTCACGCCGGAGGAGACAGAGGAGAGCGGACGGAATGTACTCTGCGTACCTTTCGGAAAGATGCTGAAAGGAATGCGGATTCCCAATACAGTCACCAAAGTCCTCTATACGGAGAAGACTTATGATAAAGAACTGAAACGATTTGAATTCAGTGAGCTGCCGGACCACAGGCCTCTGCAGACCCAGATCCGGATGCTCAAGTCCATGAATATGCCCATCATTCTTGTTGATGACGTGTATAACAAAGGATACAGGATGCAGGAACTGGATGCCCTGCTGGCTGCGGAAAAGCTGGATGTGGACCACATCATCGTAGGGTTTATGTCCGGGCGGGGCAGGAAGCTGGCCGCGGTCCGGGGCAAGAATATAGTGACCACCTGCGTGATTCCCAACATGCGGACCTGGCTTCTGGAGTCGGACCTCTATCCCTTCGTGGGAGGGGACGGAATCAGGACGGATATTGATATTATTGCCAAGCGGGATGCCCTTCCCTCCATCAACCGCCTCCTTCCCTACCAGCGGCCGGAATTCCTGCATGGCGTGCCGGATAAAGAAGTAGTCAGGCTGTCAGCCATCTGCATTGAGAATGCACGCGACCTTTACCGGGCCCTGGAACGGGTTTACAGCAGGCTGCATCACCGCACCCTGACCCTGGAGCGTATCAAGGAAGTCTTTCCTGAGCCCCGCTATCCGGAGGGAATCGACCTTTCCGACCGGACAAGGCATAATCCGGTATCCCGAATCCTGGAAAGAGAAAGAATCCGCCTGGTGCGGACCTATCAGTAAAAAGAAAGAATATGCCGGTAAGAGAGGAGGAGACCTTATGCAGGCCAGAGAAATCCTGGAGCAATTCCGGAATGGAGAAATCACCATAGACGAGGCAGAGAACTATTTCAGAAAAGCTCCTTTTGAACAGCTGGGCGATTATGCCAAGCTGGATACAAGCCGCGAGATCCGGTCCGGTTTTCCGGAGGTTGTTCTTTGCAGCGGGAAAGCCGATGCCTATCTCACGGAGATTTACAGAAAACTTTATGAGGTTTACGGGGAGGTTTTCGGTACCCGCGCCAGCGAGCACCAGTTCGAGCTGGTCCGCCGGGTCATTCCGGAGGTCACCTATGATCCTGTCTCCCGCATATTGAAATATGAAAAAGAAGACAGAAAACGGACAGGCCTGGTTGCAGTATGTTCCGCGGGAACGGCAGATATACCCGTGGCGGAAGAGGCGGCCCAGACAGCAGAGTATTTCGGATCCAATGTGGAGCGGATCTATGATGCGGGCGTATCCGGAATCCACAGGCTTTTAGCCAATACTGACCGGATCCGTCAGGCCAACTGTGTCATTGCCGTGGCCGGTATGGAGGGCGCCCTTGCCAGTGTGATCGGCGGCCTGGTGGACCGGCCGGTGATCGCCGTGCCCACTTCCGTGGGTTACGGAGCAAGTATGAAGGGCCTCTCAGCCCTCCTGACCATGATCAACTCCTGCGCCAACGGAGTGGCAGTCGTAAACATTGATAACGGATATGGTGCCGGTTATATCGCCACTCAGATCAACCGTCTGGGAACGGCACAGAAAGAGGATAAATGACAATAGATGAAAAATATGATGTGCTGATCGGGAATCTGAAGGAAATGGGAAGCCTGGCAGTCGCCTTTTCGGGTGGTGTGGATTCTTCTTTTCTCCTTTATGCCGCGAAGGAAGCGCTGGGGAACAGAGTATTTGCCATTACGGCCGGATCGGTCTTCTTTCCGGATCATGAATATGATGAGGCGGTTTCACTCTGCAGGAGCCTGGGAGTCCGGCATATGACTCTGCAGGAAGATGTCCTGTCTGTGCCCGGCATCAAAAATAATCCGGCCAACCGCTGCTATCTCTGCAAGAAAGCTCTTTTCGGCCGGATGCTTGCCATGGCCCGGGAAGGCGGCGCAGCCTTTCTGGCGGAAGGATCCAATATGGATGATATGGGGGACTACCGGCCAGGTATGCAGGCCGTTGCCGAACTGGGTGTCAGAAGTCCCTTAAAAGAGGCCGGACTTGGCAAGGCTGAGATCCGGTCCCTGTCAAAGCGGTTTTCGCTTCCTACCTGGAACAGGCCTTCCAAAGCCTGCCTGGCCAGCCGCTTTGCCTACGGAGAGACC
>CACZQE010000308.1 GCA_902783205.1 uncultured Lachnospiraceae bacterium
ACCACATATCTGGGCTCATCGGCCGGCGCGAAGGTTACCAGCCAGGCGTTATTGGTCCCGTCCCCCCGCTGCGCTGTTCCTGTTTTCGCGGCAATCTGAATCTTTTCCTTCCCGATTTTTTTCAAACCGTAGGCCTTTCCGGCCTCTGTCATGGCATCCCTTATCTCTCCGGCCACTCTGGGCTCCATGGTGGCTGCCATCACTTCTGTTTTCCCCAGTTCTTCTTCCCTGCCTCCGGCATCCTTACGGCGGACGATCAGCCAGGGTCTGATCATCTGTCCGTCATTGGCTATGCTCTGGGTGATCATAGCCATATGAAGGGGCGTCACCAGAGTGTTTCCCTGTCCGAAAGCCGTTACGGCCAGCAGATTATCTGACTGGTCCCCGGGATCAAATTCTGATGTGAGGGTGGTAAAATCCAGTTCCACCGCTTCTCCCAGCATGAAACTTTTTCCGGCTTCCCGCATTCTGCTGCTGCCGAGTTTCAGAGCCCGGTCCATAAAATAGACATTGGAGGATTTCACAAAGGCTTGTCTGAAATCCACATTTCCGAAAGCCTCACCCCCATAATTGTGTATGGTCTGTCCGTTCACCCTCAAAGAGCCTTTATCATCAACCTTTTCCTTATCTATTCCGGCTTCCAGGATTGCTTTGGATGTCACCAGTTTGAAGACCGATCCCGGTGCCACGGGATTCCTGTAGGCATTGGAAAGCATCACGCCTTCCTTGCTGTTAATCTCTTCCCAGTCCTCCTCGATCCTGCCGATGTCATAGGAAGGGCTGGATGTCAAAGCCAGTATTTCCCCGGTCTTTACATCAAGGATGACCACAGACCCTGCGAAATCCTTAATCTGCCTGTATGCCTCCTCCGTCAGGCCCGCGTCCAGGGTCAGGGTCACATCCTGGCCCCGCTTGTCATCTTTGGGACCGGGTCCCCATGCCAGGTAGCCGTCCAGAAGATCTTCCAGGCCGCTGGTCCCGTAGCGGACAGAAGCATATCCAAGCAGCGGGGAATAGGCAAAGGGGTGGAGATAGTGTCTTTCTCCCATAGGTTCATCGGAATAGGCCAGCTTTTCCCCATCCCGGTCGAGAATGCTTCCCCTTGTATATTCTTTTCGGTTTACTTTTGCCCTGGCCCGGCTTTTCTCCCGGTCCGCTTTTTCGGAGATGCCGGGCAGCAGTGCCGATATTCTTACCAGCGAGATGAGCATGAATATAACTAAGACCAGCGTGACACTTTGCAGCCACTGCGCTCTCTTCAAAAAACTCGGTTTTCTCATCCAGATCTGCTCCTTTCCATGAGACATTTCCCGAAACGGCGAGGGTCAGTGCGGTCATGACCGCGCAGACAGTCAGCGAAGTACCTCCGCTGGATATGAAAGGCAGGGTGATTCCGGTCAGGGGGCAGAGGCCTGTGCTGCCGGAAATGATGATCAGCACCTGGTAAAAAAGCAGGAAAACAAAACCCGCCGCTGTGATCCGGTGAAAACGGTCTTTTTTTCTTGCCGCGATCCTGACCCCCTCCAGCCACATGAAAATGTAGATAAAGAATACAAGAATGGCAAAAACCATTCAGCAGCGGCAGATCAGGGCCGGATAGACCAGGTCGCTGGTCTTCACGGGAAGATCCGTCACGGAAGCTGTGCCGAACCAGCCGCCAAGAACAATGGACTCCCTGGCCCTGAGAAGCTGATATCCCAGTCCCAGCGGGTCTTTCTCAGGATGGAGCCAGTAGGCAAAGCGGTTGAAAATCTTACTGTAATGCCGCAAAAATGTGCGGGTAAATACATTGGCCGTCCCTTTTCCGCCGGTGCTGCACACATGCATAAGACGGTTGCCGGCGGTCACCAGCAGTCCGATACTCAGGCCCAGGCCGAGAGTGGTGGCCAGAAAAACCCGCAGGTCCGGCACAAACAGAAAAAGGAATGTCAGAAAAACTGCCAGCAGCAAAAGAAGCGTTCCGAACTCTCCCTGCAGGACCAGGGTAAAGAGGAAGGATGCCGTCACGGCAAAGAAAGCCCTGATTCTCTCCCCGCCGGGATCCTCCCGGGTTCCCAGGAGAATGGCAGCCAGAAGAACATAGGAAATTTTCATGATTTCTGTCGTCTGCACTGACAGGCCCCCTATGTGGATCCAGTTGCGGACGCCCCCTGTCGCCGCCGAAAATACAAGGGCGCAGGCCGACAGGGCCAGGCTTGCCGCATAGAGAATCCTTCCGGACCGCACGGATGCCGCCCCGGAAAATCTCCGGTAGGCAAAAGCAGCAAGGCAGGCACATATAAATGCTGTCAGATACTGCATCTGCAGTCCCGAAGCCGGCACTCTGCCTCCGTAAAAGGCAGGGTCTCTGCATGCGGCTTCCTGCAG
>CACZQE010000309.1 GCA_902783205.1 uncultured Lachnospiraceae bacterium
GGGAACGGAAGAGCCCCGTCTCGCCCTCGATGACGCGAGGCGCGTAAAGGTTCTCTCACCGTCCATGATGGTGTTTAAGAGATTTGTTCGCAATAAACTTGCCATTGTCGGATTCTGCATCCTGGTGGTCATGTTTGTGTTTTCCTTTATTGGACCATTGTTTTCTCCATACGAGATTGCTCAGCTGTTTACTTATGACTCCTACGAATGGAAGACCTATGCGACCGGGAGATATAACTCAGACCCCACTTATCTCATCGCTGAGGGTACGCAGTTCCCTTCCTCAGCCAGGAGCCAGTTCCTGCTTGCCGTATCCGGCAAGACAGGCGGGAAAAAACTTGAGGTCGGAGAGACAGTCACGTTTGATTCCGACAAAACGACTTATACGGTAACCGTTCTTGACGAGAAGGACGGAAAACCGGTTTACTCGATCGGAAGCGACCGGTTTGTTGCCAGTGCTCTTCTGGGAAAGATCAACAAGATCGATCCGGAATTTGATACTCCCGAGATCCGGGACGCCCTCACAGCCAGGGCAAAGGAAAAGGCGAATAAGGAGACGACCCTGGAAGTCGGGGATTATGTGTTCCGCATTTCCATGGTAGCCAAGGAGATGATCTTTGAGCTTGGCGGAGAACCGAACGTGCTCGTCTCTTATGATGCATTCCATGCGCTTGAGAAAGAATATGAGCCGCTTACTTCCAGTTTCGCCTTTGCAAGATCCGTCTATGAGGCTTCCGGAAACCATCAGGAAACCTTTGAATACGACGGCAGGACGTTCACGATCGTTGAAACGTCCATCGGTACGGAGATTCAGGAGGACGGGGTTTCCGTGATCCTTATCTCTGATATCAATTTTGGTGCTTTCCAGGTAGGAACCGAGCTCTCCAGTGATTTTCTGATCCAGTCTACCAATGCGATCCGGACGAATCAGTTCAATTATTCTTTTGCAGATTCAAAAGGAGAGGAGACCAATGCCAGGATCAACCTGGTCAACGGCAACTATTATGTGGAAACCGCTCAGCCTACGCAGCTTCTGCTCGTGATGGATCCGCCTTCCAGGGAACATCCGCTTGGAACGGACAGCTTCGGAATGGATCTGATGACCCGTCTGATGTACGGCGGCCGGGTTTCCCTGATGGTAGGCTTCGTCGTTATTTTCTTTGAGACCTTCATCGGAGTCATCCTGGGCGGCATTTCCGGGTATTTCGGTAAATGGACCGATACCTTGCTGATGCGTCTGGTGGACCTGGTGAATGCGATCCCCTTCTATCCGACCATCATTATCATCGGAGCTGTTCTGGATCACCTGAAGGTGGGAGCTACACCCAGACTGTTCCTGCTGATGGTTGTGATCGGTATACTGGGATGGACCGGCATCGCCCGCGTTGTCCGCGGACAGATCCTTTCCCTGAGGGAGCAGGATTTCATGGTTGCAACGGAAGCAACGGGGATCCGTACTTCCAGAAGGATCTTCCGGCATCTGGTACCCAACGTCATGCCTCTTCTGATCGTGAATGCTACGATGGGCCTTGGCGGTGTCATCCTGCTGGAGGCGACACTTGGTTTCCTTGGCCTTGGCGTAAAATATCCCATGGCATCCTGGGGTTCGATCATTAACCAGGCTACGGATATGCATGTCATGACCAACGCATGGTGGATATGGATTCCTGCAGGCGCCCTGATCCTGACTACAGTGCTGGGCTTTAACTTTGTAGGCGACGGTCTGCGCGACGCGTTTGACCCGAAGATGAAACGGTAGGTGATGGATATGGCAGCGAAAGAAAAGAAGAATCATCCCAATTACATTTCCCGCCGTGAATCTGCCGAGATCTCCAGGCGAAACCGCAGGATCACGAATGAGATCGAAAAACAGCGCAACCGCAAGCACGTAGATCCATCAGAGTATCTGACGAAGATGCGTGATCCGGGGAATGTTGTGGAGTTTGATAATCTCCACACGTACTTCTTCACAGATATTGGAACAGTCAAGTCGGTAGACGGAATCTCTTTCGACGTACCGATCGGAAAGACAGTCGGCGTGGTCGGAGAGTCCGGCTGCGGCAAGAGCGTAACTTCCCTGTCCCTGATGCAGCTGGTACAGCGGCCCCAGGGCCAGATCGTGGAGGGCGAGATCCGTTTCGCCGGAAGGGACGGCGTCTATAATATCGCGAAGACGCCTACTGCCCAGATGCAGAAGATTCGCGGTTCCCAGATCTCTATGATCTTCCAGGAGCCTATGACTTCCCTGAATCCGGTTTTCCGGATCGGAATGCAGGTCGACGAAGTGATCAAGCTTCATAACCCGGAATGGTCTGCGGACCAGGTGAAAGCACGTACGCTGGAAATGCTCGAACTTGTAGGCATTGCCAACAAGGAAGGCGTTTACCGGATGTATCCGCATGAGCTCTCCGGCGGAATGCGTCAGCGCATCATGATCGCGATCGCGCTTGCCTGCAATCCGAAACTGATCATTGCGGATGAACCGACGACGGCCCTGGACGTTACCATCCAGGCTCAGATCCTGGATCTTCTGCGCAACCTGAAGGACAAGATCAACTCCAGCATCATGCTGATCACCCATGACCTCGGCGTGATCGCTGAGATGGCGGATTATGTCGTTGTCATGTATGCAGGAAGGATCGTTGAAAAAGGACTTGCTTCCGAGATCTTCCATGATCCCAGGCATCCCTATACGATCGGACTGATGGCTTCCAAGCCGGTTGTCGGACGGCAGACCGAGCGCCTGTACAGCATTCCCGGATCTGTTCCCAACCCGATCAACCTGCCCAACTACTGTTATTTCAAGGACCGCTGCGAAAAATGCGTAGCAAAATGTGAAGGGGAATACCCGAAGATGGTCTACGTTTCAAAGACCCATGCGGTTTCCTGTTATCTGTATAAGGATGGAGAGTGACAAATATGGCTGAAGAAAAGAAAACAGACAATCCTGCGCTCTCCCGGAAGGAGGCCCAGGCCAGGACGCTGCAGCAGCTGAAGGAACGCATTCAGTATGTGGAGAGCCTGCCGATGGCGCAGCATGACAAGAATAACGTGATCGAGGTGAACCATCTTCTCAAGTATTTCCCCATCAGGGAAGGCCTCTTCTCCAGACTGGCCGGCTATGTCCGCGCCGTGGATGATGTGTCTTTTTCCATTAAGAAAGGCACGACCATGGGACTGGTCGGAGAATCCGGCTGCGGGAAGACGACCATCGGGAAGACGATCCTCAGGCTCAATGACAAGACGGCCGGTCAGATCCTCTTTAATGGGATTGATATTCATAGCCTGCCTCATGAGGAACTGCGCAGGCTGCGCCCGAAGATCCAGATGATCTTCCAGGATCCCTATTCCAGTCTTTCCCCCAGATTTCCGGTCAGTGAGATCATCGGGGAAGCGGTGAAAGAGCACAAGATCGTACCCGCAAATGAGTCCGAGGATTATATCGACAAGATCATGATCTCCTGCGGTCTGCAGCCTTATCATAAAGACCGCTATCCGCACGAGTTCTCCGGCGGCCAGCGCCAGAGGATCTGCATCGCCCGTTCCATCGCACTCAATCCGGACTTTATCGTCTGCGACGAACCGGTTTCCGCGCTGGATGTTTCCATCCAGGCGCAGATCATCAACCTGCTCATGGACCTGCAGAGGGATCTGGGACTGACTTACCTGTTCATCTCCCATGACCTTTCCGTTGTGGAGCATATCTCCGATACCATCGGCGTCATGTATCTTGGAAACCTTGTGGAGCACGGGGACAAGAAAAAGATCTTCCAAAATCCCCTGCATCCCTACACAGAGGCCTTGTTCAGTTCCATCCCGATCCCGGATCCGGACGTCAAGATGAACCGGACCATCCTTCAGGGAAGCATTCCTTCTCCGGCGAATCCGCCTTCCGGCTGTAAGTTCCATACCAGATGCAGCAAGTGCATGGCGCGCTGCTCGGAGTCGGTTCCGGAGCTTAAGAAGATCGAGGACGGGCACTATGTTGCCTGCCA
>CACZQE010000310.1 GCA_902783205.1 uncultured Lachnospiraceae bacterium
GAGCGGAATGCGGCAAAGAGCATGTCTCTGGTTTTTGGCATGGCGCCCGGCTACAGAGAACTCTACAAATACTACCTGATACTGCAGAACGGGATTGCTGTCGGCGGCGATGTTTTCCATATGTCTGTGCGCGATACGGCGCTGTTATATGAGTACTGGTGCTTTATCAAGCTGTATGACATTCTCCGCAGCCGGTACACACTGAAGTCGCCGGATATCATTAAAGTGGACCGGAAGGGTGTGACGGTGGATCTTGTGAAGGGCCGACCTTCGAAGATGACTTTCCTGAACACGAAGACCGGAGAGAGGATCTATCTTGCCTACAATCCGTCGGAGTCCGTCACGCAGACGGTCAACCAGCGGCCGGATAATGTATTGGAACTGGAAAAGAAGGGGTCTTCTACCTCTTACAAGTATGTGTTCGATGCGAAATATCGCATAGAGATGAATCCCGACGGTCTCTACTATCCTGACACCAAGCCCGGTCCGAAGGTCGATGACATCAACACAATGCATCGCTACAGGGATTCGATCGTCTATGCGAATCCATCGTCCCGCTTCACTTTTGAGAAGACGATGTTCGGAGCATATATTCTGTTTCCGTATGCTCGTGAGAAGGAGTACACAGAGCACAAATTCTACAAGAGTATTGAAACTGTCAATATTGGCGGGCTGCCTTTCCTGCCGTCTGCAACTTCACTGGTTACGGAGCTCTTGGATGAGCTGGTCTCCGATTCACCGGAATCCGCGTTCGAGCGTGCGACCCTTCCGGTTGGCATCGAGGAACGCCTGAGAGCGGTCGATTGGCGACGGAGAGACGTGCTGATCGGGCTGGTGCCTGATGATGCGCATCTTAATCTGTTTACGGATAACCGCATGTACTTCACTCCGATTTTTAATACGTCGCATCTTCCGGTGCGGTACGTGGCACTTTATGAGAAGGGGAAGGGAATCAGCCGGTTTGGCGCGGTGAAAAGCTGGCGGATGGCTGCGCGTGGATCGTTGCCCGGATTTGGCAACGGTCGCGGCAGAGGTAAGCGGGGACAGAGACGGGAGCAGTATCATGTGTTTGATGTGTTGAAATGGCATACACTTGCAACCCCGATCAGTGTATCTGAATATGGGCCGAGCCCGATTGCGTATACCAACTTCTTCTTGCTGTCAAACAGTTCGTCGTATTCAGAGTTGTTCCTGAAGAATGAAGATGAATATCGGTTCTTCGCAGGGCTGAAGAGGATGACTGATAAAGCCATTCTTGAGGACGAAGACAAGGCGACAGCGTTTGAATTTGAAGGGCTGAAAGTGCTGTTGGATAAAAAAGAGATTTATGTGGTTAATGGGAAGAAACTTGATAAGCAGGATAGTTTACGTGACTTTGTGAAGCATCCGAATAGGACATTTAAGAGGTTGATGAAATATAGGGAGATGATGAAGAAAACGCTTGAGAAGGCGGTATTAGATTGATGAGCTAACTGGTTTTAATTCAATTAAAACGAGTTAAATACAAAAGTTATTTAAAGTTAAACCAAGTGTAATGCTTCCACCAACACCTATTGTAGAAATTGATTTGTTTATTCCCACAATTGCTCTAATTGGAGCGTGGAAAGCAGACAATGAACATGATAGACATATCATTGAAAATATATCTGGAATGACTAACTTCGTTCCTAATAACTATAACGTGTTGCAGAAGATTGGTCAAAGAAAAGGAACAAAAACATGTCGGAACAAATCTGTGATATTTGTAAGAAAGAGCCTGTACGGATTCACATAAAGGGGCAAGGAAACTACTGCCTGAAGTGTTACAATTCAATGGTTTTGGAAAGGAGTGGAGCGATTGACACTTTCCATTACCCGGATACTATGGCTGTGAGGGAAAAGAATGGGAGGCTGCACACCTTTCATGTAGAGCACATAGTTTTGGGTAGTACTGTCTGCTGGGACGCATATGAACAGAACGGGTACTTTCATTTCAGAGAAACATCAGATATTGAGTCAGATGGCGCTGCAGTCGCGCAGAAATTCTTTCGAAA
>CACZQE010000311.1 GCA_902783205.1 uncultured Lachnospiraceae bacterium
GAATCCCGCCCGCAATGCGCGGTGTTCCGCAGATCGAGGTTACATTCGATATCGACGCAAACGGTATCGTAAATGTCTCCGCTAAGGATCTTGGCACAGGCAAAGAGCAGCATATCACCATCACAGCCGGCTCCAACATGTCCGATGAAGAGATCGACAAGGCTGTAAAGGAAGCTGCCGAGTACGAGGCACAGGATAAGAAGCGTAAAGAGAATATCGACGCAAGGAATGATGCCGACAACATGGTATTCCAGACAGAGAAGGCTCTTGAGGAAGTCGGCGACCAGATTCCGGATTCCGACAAGACAAGCGTACAGGCTGACATCACAGCTCTCAAGGAGATCCTTGACAGAACAACTGTCGACAACATGACCGACGAGGACGCTGCACAGATCAACGAGGCGAAAGAGAAGCTGATGAAGGATTCCCAGGCACTGTTCGGAAAGATGTACGAGCAGGCACAGGCTGCACAGCAGGCAGCCGGCGGCCAGGCAGGCGCAGGAGATCCTAATGCTTCCTACAACTCTGACGATGTAGTTGACGCTGATTATAAAGAAGTATAATAAGATTACAGCAAACAATTTCAAAGAGGAGACAGGGAACTCCCTGTCCCCTCTTTTAAGCATGTGCAGCATTAGGAGGATTCCATGGCTGATAAAAGAGACTATTATGAGGTGCTGGGGGTAGACAGAAATGTCTCCGAAGCCGACCTGAAGCGGGCTTACCGTAAGGTGGCCAAAAAGTATCATCCTGACATGAATCCGGGAGACAAGGAAGCAGAAGCAAAGTTTAAGGAAGCTTCCGAGGCCTACGAGGTCTTAAGTAATCCGGAAAAGCGGGCCAAGTATGACCAGTTCGGCCATGCTGCCTTCGAGCAGGGCGGCGCCGGCGGCGGTTTTGGCGGCTTTGATTTCGGCGGCGGTGATATGGGCGATATCTTCGGTGATATCTTTGGCGATTTCTTTGGCGGCGGCGGAAGAAGCAGCGCCAGGAATAACGGTCCCCGCCAGGGCGCCAGTCTGCGTGCCGGTGTGAGGATCACATTTGATGAGGCCATCACAGGTGTGGATAAGGAACTGGAGATCACACTCAAAGAGACCTGTAAGACCTGCGGCGGAAACGGATGTGAGGCAGGAACTTCTCCTGAGAACTGTCCCAAGTGTTCGGGTACGGGCCAGGTGGTATATACCCAGCAGTCCATGTTCGGTATGGTAAGAAATGTCCAGACCTGTCCTGACTGCGGCGGCAGCGGAAAGATCATCCGTCATAAATGTAAAGACTGTTCCGGAACCGGCTATGTGAAGGTACGCAAGCATATCACGGTATCCGTGCCGGCCGGAATCGATAACGGACAGACCATCAGGATCCGCGAAAAGGGCGAGCCCGGCATCAACGGCGGTCCCAGAGGCGATCTTCTGGTTAATGTTACAGTGTCCCGCCATCCCAAGTTCCAGAGGCAGGAATACGATATTTATTCCACAGAGCCCATCAGCTTTACCCAGGCGGCACTGGGCGCGACCATCACCATCGATACGGTAGACGGTCCTTATGAATACAAGATCAAGCCGGGCACCCAGACAGATACCCGTGTAAGACTTAAGAATAAAGGTGTTCCCACCGTCCGCAATAAAAACAACAGAGGAAGCCATTATGTTACCTTTGTAGTACAGGTGCCGGAGCGGCTGACCCAGGAGCAGAAGGAGGCCTTAAGGAATTTCCAGGCTGCCATGGGAGAAAGCTCTGAAGGGGCTGATCATAATGAAGGCAAGTCCAAAGGCTTCTTTGGCGGAAAACGGAAAAAGTAATGACATAGAAAGCAAACGCAAAGCCCCTCTGAAACAGGTGGGGCTATTTGCATTTATTCTTTACAATGGAGAGTGAACTCAAATGAACTGGTATAAGATTACGATAGACACAACGACCGAGGCTGAAGAGCTGCTGGGCTATGAGCTTCAGGAAATGGGCATGTCCGGCGTGGAGATCGAAGACCATGTGCCTCTGACGGAAGAGGAAAGGAAGATCATGTACGTGGACCTTCTGCCTGATGAGATCGCGCCGGATGACGGGACAGCCAGGGTTTCCTGCTACATAGAGCAGGACCGTGATCCGGAAGAGGCCATGGAAATGGTCAGGGAAAAGATCAAAGAGCTTTCCGCCTTCATAAATGTAGGCCGGGGAACGGTATCTCTTTCCGAGACAAAGGAGGAGGACTGGGTCAATAACTGGAAGGCTTATTTCAAGCCATTCCGCCTGGATGACAACATTGTGATCAAGCCTACCTGGGAAACTCTTGAAGACAGCCGTGAGGGAGATATCATAGTGGAAATAGATCCCGGAACCGCATTTGGCAGCGGGTCTCACGAGACTACGCAGCTTTGCATTTCCCAGCTTAAAAAGTATGCTTCCCCCTCCCTTTCCCTGCTTGACCTGGGCACCGGCAGCGGCATCCTTTCCATCATAGCCTTAAAGCTTGGCTTTGGCCAGGCCGATGCCACGGACATAGACCCCAATGCCATCAGGGCTACAAAAGAGAACATAGAAGTGAACGGGATTCCGGAATCACTCCTCCGCGTTTATCAGGCAAACCTGCTTGATCAGGAGGAGGCGGAGGCCTTTTACGAGAAGACCGGCAGGAAACGGTACGACGTGGTGGTAGCCAATATCCTGGCGGACGTGATCATCCCCCTTACATCTATTGTTCCTTCCCTGCTTAAAGAAGACGGAGTATTTATAGCGTCAGGCATCATCGACACCATGGAAGAACCGGTTAAAGAGGCATTTAAAGCAGGCGGCTTTGAGATACTGGAAGTTCATCATCAGAAAGATTGGGTCAGCGTGACCGGCAGACCCGGGAAGGACCGGCAATGAACCACTTTTTTGCCCATGCCGGGAGTCCGGACGGAGATCTCTGGATCCGGGATCCGGGAGACGTAAAACACATAAAAAATGTACTGCGGATGAAGACCGGCGAAAAAATCAGTGTAAGTGACACGGCGGCAGGCCGGGTTTACATTTGCCGGATCGAAGAATTCACTCCGGACGGAATCCGCACTGCAATTGAAGATATAAATGCCCAGGCCAGGGAACTGCCCGTGGAAATCACTCTTTTTCAGGGCCTTCCCAAAAAGGACAAGATGGACCTGATCGTCCAGAAGGCAGTGGAGCTGGGCGCGGTCAGGATCGTGCCTGTGGAAACCAGGCGGACGATTGTTAAGCTGGACCGGAAGAAGGCGGAGAAGAAATGTGCCCGCTGGAATGAGATTGCCAAAAGCGCGGCCGGCCAGTCCATGCGGTCTGTCATACCCAAGGTCCACATGCCGGTTTCTTTTAAAGAGGCGCTGGCCATGGCTTCTGACCTTGATATGTTTCTCATGCCCTATGAAAACGCAAAGGGGATGGAGAGTGCCAGAGAGCTGGTTAAGGAAGCGGCAGGCAAGAAGTCTCTGGGAATTATGATCGGCCCGGAAGGTGGTTTTGCGCCTGAGGAAACAGAGGAGGCCCGGGAGGCCGGCGCTGCCCTCATGACCCTGGGACACAGGATACTCAGGACGGAGACAGCCGGGATGATGGTGCTGTCAGTGCTGGGATTTTCAATGGAAGAAGATTAGAGGTTTATAATTATGGCAGGTTCAACATTTGGAACTATATTTCGCATTACTACATGGGGCGAGTCTCACGGCAAGGGGCTCGGCGTGGTGGTCGACGGCTGTCCGGCCGGCCTTGCTCTTTCCGGGGAGGATATCCAGGCTTATCTGGACCGGAGAAAACCGGGCAGTTCGGCATTTGCGACAAAGAGGAAAGAAAGTGACCGGGTGGAAATACTTTCCGGCCTTTTTGAAGGGGTGACCACAGGAACACCCATATCCATGCTGATCCGAAACAGTGACCAGCGGTCGAAGGATTACTCGGCCATTAAGGATATATACAGGCCGGGACATGCGGACTACAGCTTTGAAGAAAAGTACGGAATCCGGGATTACAGGGGCGGCGGCAGGTCCTCGGGAAGAGAGACCATCGGCCGGGTGGCGGCCGGCGCCATAGCGGCAAAGCTGCTTAAAAGCCTGGGGATCACGGTATATGCCTACACACAGTCCATCGGTCCGGTTACTGCTGATCCTGCAGCTTTTGACCGGGAGGAGAGGGACAGAAACAGCCTCTGTATGCCTGACGCCCGGGCAGCGGAGGAGGCAGCTGCCTATCTGAAAGACAAAATGGCTGATCTTGACTCCGTCGGCGGCGTGGCTGCCTGTATAATCGACGGGCTTCCGGCGGGGCTGGGAGAGCCTGTCTTTGACAAGCTGTCCGCAGATCTGGCCAAAGCAGTCTGCTCCATCGGCGCCGTCAAGGGATTTGAAATC
>CACZQE010000312.1 GCA_902783205.1 uncultured Lachnospiraceae bacterium
CCTTCAGCATCTGTATTTCCAACCTCGATGGTCTTGCCGTTCATGGACTTGACGATGTCGCCGGGTCTTGCGCTTCTTCCGGAAATCATGTTTTCACATGCCGGAATAATGCCTACGACATTGATGCCCAGCTTGGCTGTGGCAATTGCTTCCATAGCGCCGATGACAGCGGCAGCACCGCCCATATCGTACTGCATGCCTTTCATATGTGCTGTGGATTTGATGTTATATCCGCCTGTATCAAAGCAGATAGCCTTGCCGACCAGGGCAACCTTATCCTCATCTGTAACACGTCCGTTATACTCCATGATGATAAACTTCACAGGAAGATCGGAACCCTGTGCAACGGAGAGGTATGCGTTCATTCCGAGTGCCTCGCACTCATCCTTCTTTAATGCGGTGAACTTGATGTTGTTCTTCTTACAGACTTCCTTTGCAGCATCTGCAAGAGCCGCGGGTGTCATGACATTGGCCGGCTCATTGGTAAGCTCTCTGGCCTTGATGGCAGAAGCGGTAACCATGCGGACATACTGCTCCTCTTTCTTGAAAGAAGAAGCGTCCATACCTGTCATTACGCCCAGGCTGAGCTCGGTGTCATCCTTTTCACCGGTCAGATATTTGTCAAAACTGTAATCTCCGAGGATCAGTCCCTTAAGAGCAGAGCTGAGCCAGTAGGAAACATTGTCGCCGAAAGCGGTCATCAGAAGATTCTTTCCCTTGAACTTCTTGGACTCTTTCATGGCTGCGCCAAACTGAAGCTGGTATCTTCTGGGTGTCGCTTTCTCCGGAATACCGATAAAGATCAGGTTATAATAAGGCTGTCCCTGATAGGAGAAGTCTTTTCCGCGAAGGCCGTACACCTTTGTGCCGCCAACCAGTCCGTCCTCACGAAGTGCCGCAAAAATCTCGCTGACCTTGTCAAGCTCAATGCTGAGACGGTCTTTGTGATTATATGTGACGAGCAGTGTATCAAATTCGTAATCCTCAAGATCTACGAGTCGTTGAATAAGCATATGCCGATACGCTCCTTTCTGAAATATATAACTGCTGCGGACCGGGTCTGCGCCCGCCCGCCTCTGTTACGATAACAGGTGTTCTTAAAATGTGGGGAAATTTGAGCATACTACACCCACATAAACTTATTCATAGTATAGCACATAAAACTTGTGAAAAACATAAAAAAACTTGTGTGTGTTCCATAAATTTTTAGTAGTCCTTCCTATGCTTATCAACTTAGAATTATGTGAACAGGGTAATTTTTTGCCAGACCCTTGTCAGTACTCGGCCAGAATCCGGGCAGTTTCGTAATCTGTAAAGAGAGTGGTGATCAGCCCGCCCTTCAGTGCGGCTTTGATCGCTTCGGCTTTGTGGCTGCCGTAGGCTATGGCGATTACCTCCCGGGCATTCTTTCTCATAGCCGACAGATCACAGGCAACGACCCGTTTGTTGAAGTCGATGTCGGCCACCTCGCCGCCCTTGTCGAAAAAGCGGAAACCGATATCACCTACTACGCCGGCTTTTTCGATATCTTCACGGTCTTTTTCAGTTACATAGTCGTATTCCATGATCCTGGAATGGGCCACATCACCGATACCCACCAGGACCAGATCCGCATGCTCACCTTTTTCGATTACATCCTTTATGCCCTGATTTGACATCATCACCTGATATTCCTTCTGATCGGCACAGCAGGCGTTTACATGGATCAGATGACACTGGGCTCCCAGTATATTTGCCAGACGGTTTGTACACACGTTGCTCAGGCAGTCTGCATCCGAACCGGCGCCGCCTACGATGGGGACCAGAGTTACTTTGGGGAGCTGCATCTCCACAACATGATCGATCATGCTGGCTATGGATGTGCCCCAGCTTACGCCGATCGTATCGTCAGGACGGATATGGGATACAAGATAATTGGCTGCGGCCATGCTGATATTTGTATAGTCGCCGTTCACCATGGGACGGATGACGGTAACCCGGTTGATCCGGTATTTGTTCATGATTCGCTGCTCCACCTCCGGCATGCCTGCCAGGGGTGAATTGATGTCGATCCGGACGATCCCCGTTTCCTTGGCACGCTTGAGGAGCTTGGATACCCATGGCCTTGATACGCCCAGACGCTCTGCGATCTGCTTCTGGGACATGTCATAGATATAATACATCTCCGCAGCAAGGGTGATCTTTCTGATGTTGACATCTTCTGAAACTGTTCTCATTTTTTCCTCTTTCTTAATCTACATTTCAATAAAAGACAGTTACGAATGTAACTAAAGATAAATTAACATAAGTACGGAAATGAATCAAGCGACAATTACATTTGTTCCTAAAAAGAAAGCCTGCCGAAAACTGTCTCACCCGGCAGGCCACGTTTCTTTCTTTTGCTGTCCTTATTATTTTGTCTCAAAAACCTTAAAGTAATGCTTGAGGCAGTCGTTCATTCCCTTCTGAAGAGCGGTCCGCAGGCTGCGGTAATCCTTCGCGTCCGCCTCGTCAGCCGACTTCATTGCCGCCAGGTAGAGGTCTGTGAAGATGTTC
>CACZQE010000313.1 GCA_902783205.1 uncultured Lachnospiraceae bacterium
TATTAACAGATTAATAATAGAATATTCAAACAAATATAAAAATGAAATAGATGCAATGATGCAAAAATCAGACGAAGAAGAAAAAACTAATGAAGCTCAATAACCTGACTGATACGGTATAATTACTACATAGTTAATAGAAAGGATACAATAGTATGTCATTTTTAGAACTTGCAAGAAACAGATATTCCCTTCGAAAATTCTCCAATCAGAATGTAGAAGCAGAAAAAACAGCCCAAATTCTGGCCGCAGCCAACCTGGCACCAACAGCCCACAATCTGCAGCCACAGAAAATCTATGTCCTGGCCAGCGAAGAAGCACTTGCTAAAGTTAGAGCGGCAACACCCATGACATATAAAGCACCGCTTGTATTCCTGGTATGCTATGACAAAAACATCAGCTGGAAGAATACTAAAGACTCTTGTTATGAATGCTATGATTCCGGCGAAGTAGACGCATCAATCACAGCAACCCATATGATGATGGAAGCCACTGATCTGGGTTTGGGTTCCATATGGGCAAGAGCATTCAACTCAAAAACTATCATTGAAGCATTCGATCTGCCAGACCACATTGTTCCGGTTTGTCTCCTATCTGTAGGCTACCCTGCCGAAGGAGCTCATCCTGCCCATCTGCATGACAAAAGAAAAGAAATCAGTGAGATCATAGAAGTGTTGTAGTACTGTAAGTTTTCTAAATAGAAACTATTTAAAGGTACCAGAGCTTATCTTAAATGTAAGATTCAAGTCCCTGGTGCCTTTCCTTTTTCATTTACAATTTTTTGCTTCATTTGATTATTCTCAAATTGAGTTTTAGTCTTCGTCGATGTGTGTTAGAATAAATTGCATAAAGATTTGAAATACATTTATTAGAAAGGTGCTATTGCATATGAAAGAGCGGGCAGCAATCCGGGATTTGATTGACAGGCTTGAAAAAGGCAGAGATCTGACGGACAATGAACTGCTTTCGATTCTTCTTTGTGATGATCCTGATACTGACAGTTATCTGGCACAGAAAGCCAGGGCAGTGCGGGAGAAAGTCTATGGTAAAGACGTATATCTCAGAGGACTGATCGAGTTTACAAATTACTGTAAAAACAATTGCTATTACTGCGGCATACGCAGAGACAATAAAAATGCACAGCGATACCGCCTGAGTGAAAAGGAGATTATTTCCTGCAGCGATATGGGCTATCAGCTGGGATTCCGGACGGTGGTCCTCCAGGGTGGAGAAGACCCCTATTATACTGATGAGAGGTTGATCTCCATCATCCGGAGAATAAAAGAAATGCATCCCGACTGCGCTGTCACTCTTTCTGTAGGAGAGAGAGATAAAGAGAGTTATCAAAAACTATATCAGGCGGGGGCAGATCGATATCTGCTCCGTCATGAGACAGCTGACAAGGATCATTACGAACTTCTGCATCCGCAGGAAATGTCTTTTGACCACAGGATGAAATGCCTTGAAGATCTGCGCGAAATCGGTTATCAGGTGGGATGCGGTATGATGGTAGGGTCTCCCGGACAGGAATCCCGGCACTTACTGGAGGATTTACGTTTTCTTCAGGCTTTTAAACCTGAGATGGTGGGTATTGGTCCCTTTATTCCCCATCATGATACTGTCTTTGCCGGCAATGAACCGGGAAGTGTAACAATGACACTTCGCCTCCTGTCCATCATCCGTCTTCTTTTACCTGATGTACTTCTTCCGGCAACCACGGCTCTGGGAACACTGGACTCTCTGGGACGTGAAAAGGGGCTTGCTGCAGGAGCAAATGTAGTAATGCCAAATCTTTCTCCGACAGATGTAAGAGGCAAGTATCTGTTATACGATAATAAAATCTGTACCGGAGATGAAGCGGCAGAATGCATCCGGTGTATGTCTTTACGTGTAGCTCGGGCCGGCTATCAGGTTGTGGAAAGCCGCGGCGATCATATTCGCCTTCAAAATAATTGTAAATAAGGAAAAGTTTATGGAATCATTTAATATAACAATAGAAGAACTTGCAGATCTGCCGGAGGCTACTTATATACTCTATGATATTCGCGACGATATTTCTTACAGCTACGGAACCATTCCGGGAGCGGAGAGTAAGAGAGATATTGCAGCGTCTGCTGAGGATGGTGAGCTTCCGAAGGACAAGAAACTGATTCTGTTCTGTATGCACGGGACCCGGAGCATTTTCCCCTGTGAGAAACTGCGGGAGATGGGATATGAGGCATACAGTCTTTCCGGAGGCTATGCCGCATGGCTCAAGAAGAAGATGACATGTGAGGACCGGTCAGCCATGATCGAGGAGTCGATCCGTAACAAAAAGGCTTTTAAAAGAAAGCTTTTCCGGCCTTTTGCCAAAGCAATCGTCCAGTATGAACTGATAAAACCAAATGACCGAATTGCGGTATGTATTTCCGGCGGAAAAGATTCCATGCTGATGGCGAAGCTTTTTCAGGAAATAAAACGTCATCGTAAATTTGACTTTGAACTGGTTTTCCTTGTCATGGATCCGGGATATAACGAACTGAATCGCCTGCTGATTGAAAACAATGCAAAGACTCTGGGAATCCCGATTCAGATTTTCGAGTCTCCGATCTTTGATGCTGTATTTAAAATTGAAAAATCTCCCTGTTATCTCTGTGCCAGGATGAGACGCGGATATCTTTACAGTAAGGCTAAAGAGCTTGGATGCAACAAGATTGCTCTCGGCCATCATTTTGATGATGTAATCGAGACCACTCTGATGGGCATGCTCTGGGGCGGTCAGATACAGGGCATGATGCCTAAGCTCCACAGCACCAACTTTTAGGGGATGGAACTGATCCGCCCCATGTACCTTGTGCGGGAAGACGATATCAAAGCATGGAGGGATTATAACGGCCTGCATTTCATCCAGTGCGCCTGCCGATTTACGGATACCTGCAGTTCCTGCCGGGTTGACGGAAGCATGATTTCAAAACGTATGGAGACCAAGCTGCTGATCCGGCGCCTGAAAGAGACAAATCCGTATGTGGAGACTAATATCTTCAACAGTCTGAAAAACGTCAGTCTCGATACTCTGATCGCATATAAACAAAAGGGAAAAGCGCATCATTTTTTAGATGATTATTGATAAAGAAAATAATCCTGCAATGTATAAGAGATAGAATTATGGAAAGAAATATTGATTTTACAAGTGGA
>CACZQE010000314.1 GCA_902783205.1 uncultured Lachnospiraceae bacterium
ACTGCAGGATTCCATTTCCGCGCATCAGATCGGCGGTGTCGTGAAAATGACGCTGTTTATTTTTAAAACGGCGTTCATTTTGGAAACAGCAGGAGCGATTGCCATGATGCCGGTCTTTATCAGCAAGTACGGAAAAGCCGGGATCTGGATGTCGGTTTTTCATTCGGTTTCTGCCTTCTGCAACGCAGGATTCGATATTATGGGGTCTAAAACGGGTGCTTTTTCTTCTCTGACCTCTTTCGGGGACAGGCTGGGAATCGTGATACCGGTTTGTCTTCTCATATTGATCGGCGGCGTTGGTTTTCTCACATGGGATGACGTCGTTCACAACGGATTTCATTTTAAAAAGTACCGGATGCAGAGCAAAACGGTTCTTGTGACTTCTGCCGCCCTGATCATCATTCCAGCCTTTTTCTTCTATTTTTTTGAGTTCTCCAATTCTCCTTTAAAAGAGAGGATTTGTTTATCGGTATTTCAGGCGGTTACCCCAAGAACCGCAGGTTTTAATACGGCAGATATATCCGTGTTCACAGGCTGTGGACGTGTGATCCTGATAGCCCTGATGCTTGTAGGAGGTTCCCCCGGATCGACAGCAGGCGGGATGAAGACAACGACGCTTTCGGTATTGGTGGCGAATTCGATCGCGGTATTCCGGAGGAAAAAAACAGCTCAGCTATTCGGGAGAAGGATTGAGGATAATACCATAAGAACAGCAAGCACTTTACTGATCATGTATCTATTGCTCTTTTCAGTCGGAGCGTTATTAATCAGTACAATAGATGGAATCCCTGTCTCGTTTTGTATGTTTGAAACGGCATCGGCAATCGGGACGGTCGGACTTTCTCTTGGCATTACGGCGGATTTGGGATTCGCATCTCATTTGATCCTTGTCGGCCTGATGTTTTTAGGAAGAGTGGGGGGGCTGACATTAATGTATGCCGCCATTTATCCGCATACAGAAGAAGTATCGCAGTTCCCGATTGAAAAAATCATTGTCGGATAAAGAAGGTAGAGAAATGAAAACGGTTCTTCTGATAGGTATGAATAATTTCGGTGTTATGCTCGCCGCACGTCTGCATGAACTTGGGCATCAGGTAATGGCAGTTGACAAAGACGAGGCGAAAATCAACAGCATTCTTCCAATCGTAACTGATGCACAGATTGGAGACTGTACTAACAGGAATTTTCTTGTATCTCTGGGCATCAACAATTACGATGTCTGCTTCGTAGCTATTGGAAAGGACTTTCAAACATCCCTGGAAACTACATCCCTGCTGAAAGAACTCGGGGCGAGACTGGTGGTCTCACGTGCAGAAAGAGATGTGCAAAGCAAATTCCTGTTGAGAAATGGAGCAGATGAAGTGATCAATCCGGAAAAACAAATGGCCGAATGGACCGCAATACGCTATGCCTCCAACCATATTCTGGATTATATCAAACTGGATGATGAGAATGCCATTATCGAAGTCCCGGTTCCGGAGGAATGGGTCAACCGTACTGTCGGTCAAATAGTCATTAGGAAGAAATACGGGGTCAATATCATGGCAGTGAAAGAGAGCGGGAAGATGAATCCTGTCATTTCTCCCGAAACAACATTCAAAAGCGGCACGACCATGTTGGTTCTCGGGCAGTACAGAGCAATCAAGAAATGCTTCCATATATAGGTGAATTATCTGGAGATACCGAATCATGGAAAACCTTTTGCTTCTCCTTGCAATAATAGGCATTTTCGTTTTCGGTTACTACGTAGTGGTGGGTTTTGGAAGGTTTTTGGATGAAAGCCGGAAAGCGGAGTTTAAGCACTACGCCAAAAAACCGAAACAGCGGAATGAAAAATCGCCGAAATAGCGCATAACATATATTGCGATATTGCTCGTCAGTATATCAAGATGCAAAAAAATGGATTATCCGTCATCCAATCATCGAATCGCATAAATCTTCAGCATAAGGAAATTCGACGCGCTGTAGCAGTCTAAATGTTGATATGGTATTATCACTGACAAGGAAAACAAAGAAAAAGTACTTAGTATGAAGGAATCAACGGTGAACAGCGAGCATATACTTCTCTGTCTGTCTCCTTCGCCGTCCAACAGGAAGGTCATTTCGGCAGCAGCAAAAATGGCGGCCGCCTTCAACGCTGCATTTACGGCAGTGTATGTGAGGTCGATCGACCAGAATGAGATGACCAATGAGGACAAGGCCAGACTTCAGAGCAATATGAGATTTGCGGAACAGAATGGCGCGACTGTTACCACGATCACAGGGAATAATATACCGGAACAGATTGCCGAATTCGCACGCGTGTGCGGAGCGACTAAGATTGTTGTTGGGAGAAGCGGGATCAAACGCCAGAAAATGTTCGGGAGAGTTCCTCTGACCGAACAGATTATTCTTAATGTGCCGGAAATTGATGTGTATATTATTCCAGATTCCGCTGTCGAGATAAAAGAATACCGGGAAAGAATCCGCCGTTTCAGCAGTATAACACCAACCTGGAAAGAATCACTGATTACATTGCTGCTGTTGATTGCAGCCACTGGTGTCGGGTTAATATTTACACGCTTCGGTTTTTCAGAAGCGAATATTATTACTGTGTACATTCTGGTCATTCTGATCATTTCTGCTTTTACTGTTTCACCGGTATACGGAGCGGTGAGTTCCCTTGCAAGCGTCTTGTTATTTAATTATTTTTTTACAGAGCCACGGTTCAGTTTTCACACTTACGAAACAGAGTATATTGTCACCTTTGTAATCATGTTCGCATCTTCTCTGATTACGGGGACACTCGCTAACAGGTTGAAGAACAATGCCAGCCATGCGGCGCGCGAAGCCTACAGAACCAAGGTCCTGCTTGACACAAGCCGGCTCCTCCAGAAAGCTGATAATACGGAGGAGGCGATTCAGATTACAGCAAATCAGGCGGTTTCCCTTTTAAATCGTGATATTGCCATATATCCGGTTTTGGAGGACGGAAGCATCGGCGAAATGATTCTTTATAAGGCTAATCAATACGGCAGATCCGAGGAGGAAGATCAAGCCTATATAAATGACGGTCCAATTGTTGAGTGGGTGAAACTGCATCAGGAACCAGCAGGCTTTCAATTGGAGCAGTACGGCACATCTACGCTGCAGTATTACCCGGTCTCCATCAATAACCGTTGTTACGGAGTCATTGGGATCCGCCTGGAAGAAAACCCACTTGAACCTTTTGAATACAGCGTTTTCAACTCCATCATAGGAGAATGTGCTATCACGCTTCAAA
>CACZQE010000315.1 GCA_902783205.1 uncultured Lachnospiraceae bacterium
GCTTTTTCAGTTTGCTGACCGGCTGCCAGTTGGTGGCGGACGGGCAGGATTCCATCAGCAGGAAGGGGGCCTTTTTCAGGCTGCGCATGATATCATGCTGCATCCCGGCGTCCAGCGCTGTGACTGCTTCCTCCTTCTTATGCCAGGAAGGATAATTATCCCAGGATACAAAATCGACCGCTTCCGCCAGCCTGTGATAATTCAAAGGCCGGAAGTCATACATCAGATTGATGGTGGTCGGCAGATCAGATCCGCCCTCACGAATCGCCTCAGTCTCCACCCGGATAAAGTCTGCAGTGCTCTCCGTTACAAATCTGCGCCAGTCAAGATTCAGGGCGTGCAGGCCGGGCTCTCCGATGGAAGAAGGCGCCTCGATCTGATCAAAATCATTATAGATATGGCTCCAGAAAGTTGTCGCCCAGGCTTTGTTCAAAGCTTCGATCGTGCTGTATCTATCCCGCAGGAAGGCCCGGAACTTCTCCTGGCACAGGGGGCAGAAACAATCATGGGCACATCCGCCCAATTCGTTGGAAAGATGCCATGCGATCACCCCCGGGTGCCTGCCGAACGTCTCAGAAAGCTTCCGGTCGATCTGCCGTACTTTCTCCCGGAAAATGGGAGAGGTATTGCAGTGGTTATGTCTTTGTCCGAAAAAATCTCTCTGACCCTTGTCATTCACCCGCAGAACTTCCGGGTATTGATCAGCCAGCCATTTGGGCCGTGCGCCGGTCGGCGTGGCCAGGATCACACGGATCCCGTTCTCAAAGAGCCGGTCTATGATCCTGCGCATCCATTCCAGGTCATACTCCCCTTCCCGGGGCTCCAGGACCGCCCAGGAGAAAACGCCCATTGTCACTTCATTGATCCCGGCTTTCTTAAACAATTCTATGTCTTTTTCCAGGATCTGCGGGCTGTTCAGCCACTGCTCCGGATTGTAGTCTCCTCCGTGAAGATATCCCTTGAATTTGATCCCTTTTGCCATGTTTGATACCTCCGTTTTCTTTCAGGCAGGATACGCCGGATCGGTCAGGGCTGCTGCCGCCTGCATACCTGCTGTATGCGCAGTGACCAGTATAACATGAAAGCACACTCTTGCATATAAAGTCCTGATTCTTGTTCGTTTTAGTCCTGTTCATTTTTCCCGGAAGGCCTTATGATAGTAACAGAAAGAGGCCGAACCTTGTCCGGGCAGATTTCAAGCCCGATATAGGCGCATAACAGAAAGGAAGACGCTATGAATATCCTGGATACTGAATTTGTGAAAGGTTTTATGCGTATGGCAGATGACGGCTGGCAGCAGGGCTGGCATGAACGCAACGGGGGAAACTTAAGCTACCGCATCCGCAAGGAGGAGATCAATCTGGTCCGTGATCATCTGCTTCCCCGCAGCTGGCAGGAGATCGGGACTGAAGTGCCGGCCCTGGCAGGCGAGTATTTCCTGGTGACCGGCTCCGGCAAGTATTTCCGCAACGTGCAGCCCTTCCCGGAAGAGTCTATCTGCATCCTGGAACTTGATGAGACCGGCACAAAGTACCGGATCTGCTGGGGCCTGACAAAAGGCGGCCGGCCGACCAGCGAGCTTCCCTCGCATCTTATGAATCATGAGGTGAAGCTGAAGATGACCGGCGGAAAGCATAGGGTGATCTATCACGCCCATCCGGCAAACACGATCGCCCTCACCTTTGTGCTCCCCCTCTCCTCGGAAGTCTTTACAAGGGAACTGTGGGAAATGGCGACCGAGTGCCCGGTGGTCTTCCCCTCCGGCATAGGCGTGGTCCCCTGGATGGTTCCGGGCGGAAAGGACATCGCCGTTGCCACCTCCGAGCTTATGAAAGAGCACGATGTGGCCATCTGGGCTCATCATGGCATGTTCTGTTCAGGCGAGGACTTTGACCTGACCTTTGGACTGATGCACACGGTAGAAAAGTCCGCCGAGATCCTCGTTAAGGTACTCTCCATGCAGCCTCACAAGCGCCAGACCATCCAGCCGGACGATTTCCGGGACCTTGCCCGGGACTTCCATGTCACGCTCCCGGAAAAGTATTTGTACGAC
>CACZQE010000316.1 GCA_902783205.1 uncultured Lachnospiraceae bacterium
ACCGTTGTCGGCCTGAACAAGACAAAAGTGTCTTTGACTAAGAAGGCAAAGACCACACTGAAAGCTTACAATGGAAAGAATACTAAGTGGAAATCGAGCAATTCATCTGTAGCGAGTGTATCAAAAAAGGGCGTTGTCACCGCGAAGAAGACGGGTACTGCGACCATTACATGCACGACCAACGGAAAGAAGCTTACCTGTAAAGTTTATGTTCCCTATCTGACAAATGTGTCGGTCACCCTGGCCAGGGGGAACAGCACCAATTTGCAGGTAAAAAATGCAGGCCAGGCATTATCCTGGACTTCCAGTAACAGCAGCGTGGCTGCCGTAGATAAAGACGGCAATGTAAGAGCCCTTAAGGCAGGGTCTGCAAAGATCACATGCACTTCCGGCTCTGCAAAAATGTATGCTACCGTCAAAGTTGTCGATCCGCTGAACATGGTTGTCAAGGAAACATCAGCCCTGATTTCCAACAGCTATAAATTCTCTGTGACCATGAAGGGCTATCCCAGAGATCTTACTTACGTATTCTTTAATCAGGGTTCCTCCCGCAACAAGAGCAGCATGACAAAACCCAACCTGACAAAAGCGGTTGCCTACCATGGCTGTGCAGCCAGCAGTACGGCGGCGGTTCTGTCAGCTTTTACCGGAAAAACCGTCACACCGGTCATGGTGATGGAAACAATAGAGAGGACCGTGTTCGGCCAGGATGAATGGATGAAGAATTATTCCAAGTCCAATGCCGACCAGAGACCGGTCAGCCTTTACGGTATTTCGAAGATACTGGCTTCTTACGGGGTACCGACCACCAGAGTCTGGAAATTTACTGATGCCCAGGCTAAAAGCCAGATCAGGGAACACCTGCTGACAGGCAATCCTGTTGTGATTGTTGTATCACAGAAAAACCGCAAGACAAATAAGTCTACAAAGCTCTGGACCAACAGCTATCATACTATGGTCCTGATCGGTATTACGGCGAATGACAAAGTTCTCGTCGGAGACAGTGTAAACAGGGCGGCTTTCGGCAAAAGCCAGAGGGTCAAGGTTACCAGCCTGGATGAGCTGATCTCCTATATGTTCCCCTGCACAAAGGAAAAGGCTTCCTTCTACTGGAACGCAGCCTCTTCCTGCGGCGGCTACCTTCTGGTAAACCCCAGATAGACCGGTGGCGGCAGGGAAAAACGAAGGATAAAGAAAGGCAGTGCCGGACGCACTGCCTTTTTCTGTAGTAATTCCCATGCGGTTGTGATATAATAGCTGTGATTAAAATGAAGTTTCTGCTTTCGGAAACTTCAAAACATATAAAGAAAGGGAATAGGCGCATATGAGTAAAAAAGACATCAACTGGGGCGAACTTGGATTCGGCTACCAGGTTACAGACGCAAGATTCGTATCCAATTATAAGGACGGCGCGTGGGATGAAGGAACCCTTACATCTGACGCCAATATCGTGCTCAATGAATGTGCGGGCGTTCTTCAGTATGCCCAGACGGTATTTGAGGGACTGAAAGCCTACACCACTCAGGACGGCAAAGTGGTATGTTTCCGCCCGGACCTGAATGCGGCAAGGCTTACAGAGTCCTGTAAGAGACTGGAGATCCCGACCTATCCGGAGGATAAGTTCGTGGAGGCTGTAGTTGAGACAGTTAAGGCAAACCTTGATTATGTGCCGCCTTACGGCTCCGGCGCAACCCTTTATATCCGCCCCTATGTTTTCGGAACAAATCCTGTCATCGGTGTAAAACCGGCTGACGAATATCAGTTCCGTATATTTGTAACACCTGTAGGTCCTTATTTTAAAGGCGGCGTAAAGCCGATCACCATCCGTGTGAGTGACTTTGACCGTGCGGCTCCCCACGGAACCGGACATATCAAAGCCGGCCTGAACTATGCCATGAGCCTGCATGCCATCATGGATGCCCATGCAAAGGGATTTGATGAGAATATGTATCTTGATCCGGGAACAAGAACAAAGGTTGAGGAGACCGGCGGTGCAAACTTCATCTTTATCACAAAAGACGGTAAGCTTGTCACACCGAAATCCGACAGTATCCTTCCCTCCATCACCCGCCGTTCCATCATGTATGTGGCAGAGCATTATCTGGGTATGGAAGTTGAACACAGAGAAGTGCTCTTTGACGAAGTGAAAGACTTTGCCGAGTGCGGTCTCTGCGGTACAGCAGCAGTCATCTCTCCGGTAGGAAAGATCGTAGATCACGGAAAAGAAATCTGCATGCCCAGCGGTATGGAGGATATGGGACCGGTAACAAAGAAACTGTACGATACCCTGACCGGAATCCAGATGGGCAGCATCAAAGCACCAGAAGGATGGATCAAGGTAATCGCTGAATAGATTGTCTTTTCATTCTTCAAAAAGTATATCAGGTATGGACAGACGTCCCGCGAACGGTTTAAATACCGTTTTGCGGGGCGTTTTTTCTTTTATCAGTCCCCAAGCTATGGTATAATCAGCCTATATCAAAAGAAAATCAGCTGATGAATCCCATTGGATTGCTTTGCCGGAGACGGCAGTACAGGAGGAATAATATGTCCGGATACGATGATAATCAGTTTGTTACAGAATATGACCAGTACCTTTTCGGAAAAGGAACACATTATGACATTTATAATAAGCTGGGAGCCCACATATTGACTTATGAAGGAAAGAAGGGTGTTTATTTTGCCGTGTGGGCACCCAACGCAGTGAAGGTATCCATAGTCGGCGACTTTAACGGATGGAACCGGGAAGCGGATATCATGATGCGGAAGGAGCCCCTGGGAATCTATGAGCTCTTCATACCCGGTCTGCCCGAAGGAACAGTTTACAAGTATTGCATCACTCCAAAGAAAGGGGAACAGATCCTGAAAGTGGATCCCTTTGCCTTCCAGGCGGAAAAACGCCCCAACAACGCATCGATCGTGGCGGACATTTCAGATTTCCGCTGGGGTGACAATGCATGGATGAAGAAGAGAGAGAAGTTCAGCCCCAGGAAGAGCGCCATGTCCGTATACGAAGTACATCCGGGATCCTGGATGCGCCATCCGGTATCGGAAGAAGACGAGGACGGCTACTATAATTACAGGGAGCTTGCCGTAAGGCTGGCTGATTATGTGAAGGATATGGGCTATACCCATGTGGAACTGATGGGAATCGCGGAGCATCCCTTTGACGGATCCTGGGGTTATCAGGTGACTAACTACTTCGCGCCCACATCCAGACACGGGTCGCCGGCGGACTTCCAGTTCTTTGTAAATTATCTGCATAAGAAGAACATCGGTATCATTCTTGACTGGGTTCCGGCACATTTCCCGAGAGATGCTTTCGGCCTGGCAGAGTTTGACGGCACATGCCTTTATGAGTATGCGGATCCCAGAAAAGGAGAGCATCCTGACTGGGGAACCAAAGTCTTTGATTTCGGAAAGACAGAGGTAAAGAATTTCCTTATTTCCAATGCGCTTTACTGGGTGGAGAAGTTCCATATTGACGGACTCAGAGTAGACGCGGTTGCTTCCATGCTCTATCTGGACTACGGACGTGAGGACGGACAGTGGGTTGCCAATGAGTACGGCGGCAATGAGAATCTGGATGCTATCGAGTTCTTCCGCCACCTCAACACAGTGCTCAGGGGACGGAATCCGGGCGCGGTCATGATCGCCGAGGAGTCAACAGCCTGGCCCAAGATTACGGACAAGGCGGAGTACGGCGGTCTGGAATTCAGCCTGAAGTGGAATATGGGCTGGATGCATGACTTCCTGGAGTACATGAAGCTGGATCCGTACTTCAGAAAAGATAATCACAATAAGATGACCTTTGCCATGGCTTATGCCTACGCAGAGAATTATATGCTGGTACTCTCCCACGATGAGGTGGTCCACCTGAAGTGTTCCATGATCGAGAAGATGCCGGGC
>CACZQE010000317.1 GCA_902783205.1 uncultured Lachnospiraceae bacterium
AAAAAGCACACGACACCCAGTAACACCGGTCTTGAAAATGCCGCGCAGATCATCAGGGATACCGGCCTGTCGAAATGCCCGGTGGAGGTGTGTTATGTGACCAGGACATACCTTACCAGGCACGGGGCCGGCCCCTTTCCGGGAGAATGCCGGAAAGAGGAGATCAACCCTGCCATGACTGACCGGACAAATATGCCGAATCCTTTCCAGGGGACCCTGCGTTATGGTATAATAGATACTGCCAGGCTGATGCAGGGCATGATAACAGATTTTACAAAATACACGCGGAATGATCCATGGGATATGACCCTTGCCATAACACACCTGAATGAAACGGACGGCAAGTGGAACGGCAATCAGGCAATCAGGGAAGATATCTTCCGGAGAGCCGGGGTTAAAAGGATCTACTATTCCGACGGGATGACCAAAGAAACGGTACGGGAAGAAAATCGGCAATGAATACTGAGCGAAATCCGGAGCAGGAGTATCTGGAATCCTACGATGAATCACAATATAAAAAGATGTCCGTGACGGTGGACCTTCTGATCGTAACCATCGAGGAGGACCGGCTGAAGGTCCTGATGACAAAGCGGTCAGAGTACCCCTTTAAAGACTACTGGTCTCTTCCGGGAGTCTTTGTGGGAATCGATGAGACCCTTGAGGATGCGGCCATCCGGGGACTTAAGGAGGAGACCGGCGTGGAAAATGTATACCTGGAGCAGCTGTACACATTCGGGCAGCCGGACCGGGATCCCAGACTCCGTGTCATATCCGTGGCCTACATGGCTCTGATGCCGGCAGAGCAGCTGCATTTTAAGGCAGGGAGCCGGGTCAGCGATGTAAAGCTTGTCCCAGTGGAGGAAGTCATCGCCGGCAATGTGGAAACCGCCTTTGACCACAGGGATATCATCAGTTATGCCAGGTGGAGACTTAAGAATAAAGTGGAGTACACTGATATCGTCTTTCATTTCTTCCCGGAAATGTTTACCCTTCCCAAGCTGCAGAAAGCCTATGAGATTCTGGCGGACAAGAAGGTTTATAAGACAAATTTCAGAAAGAAATTCGGTCCTCTTGTCGAGGAGACCGGACAGAAAGACCGGAGCGGTGGAAGAAGACCGAGTCAGTATTTTGTTAAAAAATAGCTTTTACACAGTGGCTTTTATCAGGAGGCAGAAGGAGGAGATGCCGGCGTGAAAAAGAGATGGATTGCTTTGTTTGTGATTGTGGTTCTTCTGACTGCAGGGGGATGCGGAAAGAGGGCAAAAGAGACAGAATTGCCGGCTGAGGCTGTGTCGGAGAGTAAGGAAGGTGTAAATGCGGCCGCCTCCGGACCGGCTTCCGGCATTCAGGTCATTCATGATGAAAAGCTGGGAGAAGAGTGGACGAAAGCTTATGATAAAGGCGTCCGGACCGTGCTTGAAAATGCTCCCGACAGCCCGGATTACAGCAGTAAAGCTGTTTTCGAGAACCTGGTGGCAGCAGGAATCGATCAGGCTGTCAATGACGGATGCCTGGGGATTCTTATTACATTTGACTGTAAGGCAGAGGATATACAGTCCGCCATCAGCCGGGCCACAGATGCGGGCGTGCCGGTAGTCTGCCTGGATGGCCGCAAGGATGCCGGTGATTCCCCGGAAGGTCCTGATAATCTGGGTAAAGCTATGACCGAAAATCTGATTTCCCGTATTGCCCTGACCCAGGGTGGTGAAAAATGGGGAGACAGTGCGGACTTTGACAAGCAGCTCCACAGGGCGGTCCTGGGTCTGTGGGACACAGCCAGCAGCGCGGGTGACCGGAAACAGTTTGTCGGCGACAGTGTTCTGGAGTTTACTTCTGTGGATCCTTCAAAGGGGTACTACGCCCTGAAGAGAGTGTCCAAACTGACCGACATCAAATCGACTCCGGACGGCGACGGCTATGATTATGTTCTTAACACAGGGAATCATTACTATCTTTATCCTGAATCTTTCGATACTCTGGGCTGTCACTGGGAGCCGGACGGCTACAGCGGGTCCGACAGCCTGGCAAAAGTTGAAGAATTTGCAGGAAGCGGAGACGATTATGTGGATATCAGCTATTTTGTAGATATGAGCACATATGACGGTTATGAGGAGGTTTTCCTGGGAAGGATCAGCCGTTTTACAGGCTATTACGGTGCAGGGGAGGAAGAATGCCTGGCCCTGAATCTGGATGAGCCGATAGAAGTTATTACTTCGGACGGATATGACTATATAGTCTATGCCCTCCAGCTTAATACTGACTTCCAGCTGGAGGATTATGCGGATGAGGATATCACGGTGGGTGTGAAAGGAACTCTCTTTGAGGCACATACAGCACATCATTACACACCGGTTCTGCTGGATGTAATCCAGGTAAGATATTAACCGGAATATTAAATACCAATAGTTGTTTCCGGGGAAAAATGTTATAATAAAAAGAAGAATCTGGCATCAGAATATAT
Organism: uncultured Lachnospiraceae bacterium; assembly: GCA_902783205.1. The sequence goes on from CACZQE010000317.1 coordinate 2,462, forward strand.
CAATAGAATTATTAAGGAAGAGGTATTGTATGATCAGAACATTAATAAAACCCCGGTATATCCTGTCGGTTTTATTGCTTGCGCTCTGCTTCTGGCTGCCGGGGATATCTGCCGAAGCGGCAGCGGATTCCACTCCGCCGACGATCGATAATCTGACGATCAGTCCGGAAAATATCACAGATGACACGGAGGCGCTGAAAGTATCCATGGATTTGGGTGAGGAGGAAACAGGAGTTTCATCGATCCGGTTTGCCCTGACCAGGAAAAGCGGAAACAGGTACGAAGCGAGGGAGTTTTATGTCAGTACAAATACTCCCCTGATGACGGGACGTATCAGCAGATCCATTCCTCTGAAAGAATGGATGGCGGATCTTTACGGCCTGCGGACAGGCAGCTATGACCTGGACCAGATATGCATTTACGATGTTGCCGGCAATGAGAGAGTATATTCAAGAGGACCGGATCCGTCGGCGCCCATTCAAAATGATAACAAAGGCTATTATCTTACAGATGAAAACGACCCGTCGGTAAAATGTTATTTTACCGGAAATTATACCGTCCATGTGACAAAGGATACGCAAAAGTATCCTGTTCTTACGGGATTTCAGATTGTGGACGGAACAGTCGCTGACAAGGGCGGCGCCATTACAGTCAGGCTCAATGTCGAAAATCTCCAGTACCTGGACTATGCCCATGTGGAGTTCATAGGCGGTTCGGCTTATAAACAGATGCTGAACTGGAACGGAACGGACTCCCCCATGGTACCTGTTGATAAGAATACCGTTCTTATCAGGGTGCCGGTTCCCATGGACTATTCATCGGGAAAATATGATCTGTATCAAATCCGGCTTGTAGACGAGTATGGTGAGATCACATATCATTATGAGCCGGAAACAGGCCGGCTGGTATATGGGGACTACAGCATTCCCGTTGAGGAAAAGGATACTTTCGTAACGGTCAAACCGAGCGGGGATGAAGAAGCGCCGGTAATAAAGGGTATACATATAGATACACCGACCCTGATCAAGCCGGGTGTCATAAAGATCAGTACGGACACCGAGGATGAGACCGGTGTTGCTCTGGCGGAGTGCGTTCTGGCCGTGGACGGCGGGACAGACTGGAACTGTCTTTTATTTGAAAAAGAATATACCGATAAGGTAAAAGACAGAAAGATTACATTTACTCTGCCTGTCAGCAACAATACTGCCGCGGGCAATTATTATATCCGCATGATACGCTTTACCGATTTCTCCGGGAATCAGATAGAGTATAATGCCTCTGATATGTATGGCAATTTCTATAAGGATGCCCAGGGCAGATTTGCTCTCTTCCCGGGTTCGACAGATCCCTTCTTTGTCTATCCGCCCATTGAGGTGAAGGAAGAGTTTGATTACGCATTTGAAACAAATATTAAGAATCCTTCTCTGGTCGAAAAGCTTAAGGAAATGCCGGAAGGCAAGACTGCCAAGGTGCTGCTCATAGACGGTGAGAACAATCAGATTGCGCGCAAAGAGCTCTTTATGGCCATTCAGGGTAAAGATAAGACGATCGTATTCGCTTACAGAGATTTTCAGTGGATCTTTAACGGAAAGAATATCACATCTCCAAAAGACGTGAATCTGATGCTTTCATTCTCTGTCAAATCCGGAGCCGATTACGGAGCAAAAGGGAATATCATCGGACTGACCTTCCCGGAAAACGGCCAGCTGCCCGGTCAGGCTACCGTCAGGTTCAAATGTGACTATCTCCGTCTTATGCACAATCTGACGGGTTCCCTCTATCTTTACTATGTGAACCCGTCTACGGAGAGTCTGTCCCTTGAAGAAGACAGCGGCATCCGTTACTATCTGGATGACACGGACCACTGGTGCAGTTTTGATATTAACCATAACTCCCGATATATTGCGTCGGGAAGCCAGTTAAACAAGAATAAAAATATCAAGGGCAAAAAGTTTACATTTAAATACGATGCCAACGGAGGCAAAGCTTCCGCCAAATCCAAGAAAGTCACCGGCGGAAAGACCTTTGGCAAACTGGCTTCCGCCAGCAGAAAGGGCTATTCGTTCGAAGGCTGGTACACGGAAAAGACCGGCGGGACCAAAGTGACCAAAGGAACGGTTGCAGCTTATTTGGTTAAAACTCTTTATGCCCACTGGAAAATCAATACCTACAAAATTTCCTACAAGTATAACGGAGGAAGTCTTGCGGAGGGAAGTGTTAATCCCGCTTCTTATACGGTCATTGATTCGGTCAGCTTCCTTGCTCCGGAAAAGACCGGATACCGCTTTGCAGGCTGGTACAAGGATAAGAAGCTGAAGAAAAAAGCATCCGGGATCGGTAAAGGTTCTACCGGCAATAAGACATTCTATGCCAAGTGGACTGCGAATACTTACAAGCTCACATTTGCCGGGAACGGGGCTTCAAAGGGTTCAATGAAAGCCCAGAGCTTCACTTACGGCAAATCTAAGGCCATCTCAGCCAACAGGTATTCAAAGACGGGTTACAGCTTTTCCGGATGGGCCCTGTCGGAAACCGGCCCGGTGGCTTACAAAAACAAGCAGAAAGTTAAAAACCTGACTTCCAGGCATCAGGATACGATACCGCTTTACGCAGTCTGGAAGATCAATACCTATAAGATTACTTACAAGTATAACGGGGGGACGAAAGTCGATGAAAACGACAATCCGGCCACTTATACGGTGGAGGATGAAGTCACACTGGCAGAGCCGGTAAAA
>CACZQE010000318.1 GCA_902783205.1 uncultured Lachnospiraceae bacterium
CTGTCCCGGCGAGCATAGCCTTTGTTCCCGCAGCTGCGGGAATGATCCTTGCAGGCCAGGTGGTTAGGGATTTGACCGGGAAATAGCGGATCAGCCGCATATGCCGGCCAATTCCGGAGGAGAAGAAGAATGGAAAATTATGATGGACAAATCAAAAGAATCCGGGAGTTCAGCAGATTTTATCTCCCTCTGGTTGCACCTTACGGAAACCGGTATTTTGGGAGCGACTACTCGGTTACGGAAGCCCGGATTCTGTTTGAAATTGATGAGAATGAAGGCTGTACCAGCTCTTCCATCGTGAAGGCTCTGAATGTTGATAAGAGCTATCTTTCCCGTATTTTAAAGGATTTTGAAAAGAAGGGATTTCTCAGGAAGACTCCCATGCCTTCTGACAGGAGATCCTATGAACTTCATCTGACGGAGGAAGGGAAAAAGACTACAGCGGATATCAATGAGAGAGTTGATTCCAGGATGAGGGTAATTGTCAGCCGGCTTACCGATGAAGAGTGGGACAAGGTTGACAGTGCCTTGGACATTGTCAAGGATCTCTTCAGTAAAAAGGAGAATCAGCCCGGTAAGTGAGACGGTCTGATTGACAAGGAAACAGGCAGACAGTATAATTTATTTAAAGAAACTTGAAATGAAAGGCAGTCTTCTTCTAATCTTTAAAGGGGATGCGGAGGCTGCCTTATATTCAGGAAAGGATAAGGTAGGGCAGGATGTATCAGGATGAGTTCAAACGTTGGCTGGAAGCGGATCTGATTGATTTTGATCTGAAAAAAGAGCTTCAGGATATCGAAGGTGACGACGAAGCGATCAAGGATCGTTTTGCGGTAGCGCTTAAGTTTGGTACGGCAGGCTTGAGAGGAACCCTTGGTGCAGGTACAAACCGGATGAATATCTGGGTTGTAAGGCAGGCAACACAGGGCGTGGCAGACTGGGTTAAGACACAGGGTGGAAGCCAGACTGTTGCAATCAGCTATGACAGCCGTCTTAAAGGATGGAATTTTGCAAGGGACGCAGCAGGCGTGCTTGCGGCAAACGGAATCAATGTAAGAATCTACGACGAGCTGATGCCGGTACCGGCATTGAGCTTTGCAACCCGTTATTATTCCTGCAACGCAGGAATCATGGTAACAGCATCCCACAATCCGGCACAGTATAACGGATACAAGGCATACGGTCCGGACGGATGCCAGATGACAGACGATGCAGCGGCAGTAGTATATGAATCTATTCAGAATACAGACGTTCTGACCGGTGCAAAGTATATGTCCTTTGCGGAAGGTGTTGAAAAAGGCCTCATTAAATTTGTAGGGGATGACTGCAAGGACGCTTTCTATGCGGCAATTGAGGAAAGACAGGTACGTCCGGGTCTGTGCAAGACCGCAGGGCTCAAACTGGTATACTCTCCGCTGAACGGTACCGGCCTGGTGCCCGTAACACGTGTTCTGCAGGATATCGGAATCACGGACATCACCATCGTTCCGGAGCAGGAGTATCCCAATGGATATTTCACCACCTGTTCCTATCCGAATCCGGAGATTTTCGCAGCACTGGAAAAAGGTCTTGCTCTTGCTAAAGAAGTGGGCGCTGACCTTATGCTGGCAACAGACCCGGACGCAGACCGTGTAGGTATCGCCATGAAATGTCCGGACGGCAGCTATGAGCTGGTTTCCGGCAATGAGATGGGTGTTCTTCTCCTCGACTATATCTGTGCGGGAAGAATTGAAAAGGGCACCCTGCCTGAGAAACCCGTTGCAGTAATGTCTATCGTATCCACGCCTCTGGCTGATGCAGTGGCAGAGCATTACGGTGTAGAGCTCAGACATACACTGACAGGCTTCAAGTGGATCGGCGACCAGATCGCAGGTCTTGAGGCAGACGGAGAGGTTGACCGCTTCATCTTCGGATTCGAGGAGAGTTACGGATACCTGGCAGGCCCCTATGTAAGGGACAAGGATGCCGTTATCGGCTCCATGCTGATCTGTGAGATGGCTGCTTACTATCGCAGCATCGGATCCTCCATCAAGCAGCGTCTGGAAGAGATTTACGCAGAATACGGCCGTTACCTCAACAAGGTTGACAGCTATGAGTTCCCCGGACTTTCCGGAATGGATAAAATGTCCGGCATCATGGCAGACCTGCGCAGCGAGCCGCCCACAGACTTTGGCGGAAAGAAGATCGCTAAGGTAACAGACTATACCAAGCCCGAGGAGACAGGTCTTCCCAAGGCAAACGTACTGATCTACACTCTGGAGGATGGCTCCAGCGTAGTGGTACGTCCTTCCGGAACAGAGCCCAAGATCAAGGCTTACTATACAACCCTCGGAAAGGATCTGGAAGAGGCTCAGGCAATGAAAGACGAACTTGCGAAAGCAATCGAGCCCATCTTTGCTTAAGCCGGATTATCAGAGCAGGTAACCTGCAGCCGGTCAGGCCTGCAGATGACTGAAATATAAGATAAGCTGAGTGCCGTGGTAACCGCGGCACTCTTTTTTTGATATTTACGGTTTACAAAGCAGAGCCTGATGGGATATAATAATGCGGTGTATGTAAAAAAACTAATAATTATGCAGGAAGAAGGATAGATCATGAAGATCATACTTGCGTCAGGTTCTCCCAGAAGAAAAGAACTCCTGTCCCAGGCAGGCTATACATTTGAGGTGCGCATCAGCAATGCGGATGAAAATGTAGCTCCCGGAAATCCCAGAGATATGGTGGAAGAACTTGCAAGAAGGAAAGCCATGGCTGTAGCCGATGAAATCTGCGCATCCGGACTGAAAGATACAGTGCTGGTAATCGGTGCGGATACGGTGGTGGTTCTGGACGGGGAGATTCTGGGAAAGCCTGCGGACGAAGAGGATGCATTTGATATGCTGACCAGACTGTCCGGCAGGACCCATCAGGTAGATACCGGTGTGGCCGGCATTGTGATCAGAAACGGCCAGATAGAGCGGGTGACAGGATTCTCAGAGGAGACCGATGTGACCATGCGTCCTGTAAAGGACAGGGAGATCCGTGATTATATCGCCTGCGGAGAGCCCATGGACAAGGCAGGAGCCTACGGGATCCAGGGCCGCGCGGCAATCTTCATTTCTTCCATCTGCGGTGATTATTATAATGTGGTTGGACTGCCCCTGTGCGCAGTCGTTCAGATGATCATGAAAGCTGAAACTCTATTTCAGGAAAGGATATAAACTATGGATAAGAAACCGTTTGTAACAAAAGAACAGCTGGAGGAAATCGTAAAGACCTGTCCGACACCTTTTCATATTTATGATGAGAAAGGCATACGTGAAACGGCCAGGAATCTGAATAAAGCCTTTTCCTGGAATAAGGGATTCAAAGAGTTTTTCGCGGTCAAGGCGACACCGACGCCGGCTATCCTCCGGATTCTCAAAGAGGAGGACTGCGGTGTGGACTGTTCATCCCTGACAGAGCTGATCATGAGCGAGCGGTGCGGATTTGCCGACGGCTCCTCCATCATGTTCTCTTCCAACGAAACACCGGCTGAGGAATTCCTGCTTGCCAAACGTCTGGACGCCATCATCAACCTGGATGACATAAGCCATATTGACTATGTTAAGGAAATCTGCGGCATTCCGGAGAGGATCTGCTGCCGTTATAATCCGGGCGGATACTTTTCTCTGGGAACAGACATTATGGACAATCCCGGAGATGCCAAATACGGCATGACCAAAGCCCAGATTTTTGAATCTTTTAAAAGGCTGAAAAGAGAGGGGGTCAAAGAGTTCGGACTCCACTCATTCCTGGCCAGCAATACAGTCTCCAATGAATACTTCCCGACCCTTGCGATCATTCTTTTCCAGCTGGCGGTGGAGATTAAAGAGAACCTGGATATTGATGTGAGCTTTGTGAATCTTTCAGGAGGCGTAGGTATTCCCTACACACCGGATCAGGAGCCAAATGACATATTTGCCATCGGCCAGGGAGTGCGCCAGGCTTTCGAAGAGATACTCGTGCCGGCAGGCCTGGGCGACGTGAAGATTTATACGGAACTTGGACGCTACATGCTGGGACCCCACGGACACCTGGTTACAAAAGCTATCCACGAGAAGCACATTTATAAAGACTACATCGGTGTGGACGCGACTGCCTGCAACCTGATGAGGCCGGCCATGTACGGAGCTTATCATCACATTACTGTAATGGGAAAAGAAGATGCCCCCTGTGATCATGTCTATGATGTGGTGGGATCTCTCTGCGAAAACAATGACAAGTTTGCCATCGACAGAAAACTGCCGGAGATAGAAAAAGGAGATCTCATTGTCATTCATGACACAGGTGCGCACGGATTTGCCATGGGTTATAATTATAACGGCAAGCTGAAAAGCGCGGAGATTCTTCTCCAGGAAGACGGGGGATTCAGGATGATCCGCCGGGCAGAGACGGTGGAGGATTATTTTGCGACCCTGGAAGGATTTGAATTCTAGAAAGAGACCTTCCGGACATACAAAGAAATAGTATTCAGAGAAAAGAGCGGATGATCTGTAGAATCTGCTCTTTTGCTTTGCCGTCGCATTTTCTTACCTCTACAAGGATCTGGCTGTCGATCGCCGAAGAGGGATTGATGCAGTCCGAGGCCATTATGTAGTCCAGTGTGACTCCCAGCGCATTGCAGATTTTCACCAGCGTTTCCAGAGAAACCTTTGTGTGGCAGTTCTCGATATTGCTGATATGACTGGCATTGACATTCACCCTTTGGGCCAGAGCTTCCTGGGTGATGTGTTTCAGTTTTCTTTCTCTGCGAATTCTGTTTCCGATTGTCCTGTAGTTCACCTTTACCAAATCCATTCTCATCAAAGCCTCTGATTCAGATAAATCCATTTCTTATGATTTATTGTAATATTTTTCATCAGGAAATTTAATGATGCAGATAAGTATAAACTATGCATACAGATAAAGTTTTTCCAGATAAAGGAAACAGAATTTTGTGAGGCAGGCCGGGCGGACCGGGTGCACAGTGGTATTTTTTCCCGCCAGATGGTATAATTGCAGTAATATTTGAAATGCATTCCGGTACAGGTGACAAATGTACCGGCCCGGCGGGAAAGGAAAGGATAAGACTATGAAGATATTACTGGCAGGCGGAGCAGGATATATCGGCTCCCACACCGCAGTAGATTTACTTGAGGCAGGTCATGAGATCGTGATCGCGGACAATTTTGACAACAGCTCACCCGAGGCAGTTGCCAGAGTGGAGGAGATCACGGGAAAGAAAACAGCTCTTTATGAGGCAGATGTCAGGGACCCCCGGGCTGTCCGGCCCATTTTCCGGGACCACCGGATTGACTGTGTCATACATTTTGCCGGACTGAAGGCTGTGGGAGAATCCGTTGAGAAACCTGTCATGTATTACAGGAATAATATTGACACCACCCTGACTCTTCTGGAGTGCATGAAGGAAGCAGGGGTAAAGAACATGGTATTTTCTTCCTCGGCCACCGTGTACGGAGAGGAAAATGAATCCCCCTATCTGGAGGAAATGAAGCGGGGCACATGCTCCAATCCCTACGGATGGACCAAGGTTATGATGGAGCAGATCCTGACAGACACTGCTGCGGCAGACCCGGAAATGAGTGTGATTCTCCTCAGATACTTTAATCCCATCGGAGCTCACCCCTCCGGAAGGATCGGCGAAGATCCTCAGGGAATTCCCAACAATCTGATGCCATATGTATCCCAGGTGGCAGTGGGAAGAAGAGATCACCTGACGGTCTTCGGCGGCGATTATCCCACCCCCGACGGTACCTGCCTGCGTGACTACATCCATGTAACGGACCTGGCGGCAGGACACCGCAAAGCAGTAGAGTACGCGGCCGGACACAAGGGTGTGGAGATATTCAATCTGGGAACCGGTACCCCTTACAGTGTGCTGGACATCGTTCATACTTTTGAGGAGGCATCTGGCGTTCCGGTTGCCCACGAGATCGGACCCCGCAGGGCCGGGGACCTGGCCGTGGTTGTGGCCAACGCCGACAAGGCGGCCCGTGTCCTGGGCTGGAAAGCGGAAAAAGACCTCTATGATATGTGCCGTGACAGCTGGAACTGGCAGAAAAACAACCCCTACGGCTACCGGGAGCCCGATGAGAAGGCGTGATTGACAAAAAGATTGATCTTTTATACAATGGTGAAGAATTTTTACGATAAAGACTATTCCCGGTATATATTGGAGGAGACAAGGATATGTTTGAGAGTCTTCAGAGAAAACTGGTAAATGTATTCATCTTTCTGGACCTCTTCAAGATGAAGAAAAAGATCCCGAAAGATTTCACCGGCGTGATGAAACTGCAGGATCTGCGGGTGAGGAAGCTGGTGAAAAAGGCATATAAGATTCCCTTTTACAGAAAGCGTTTTGACGAGGCGGGTGTCCGCCCGGAAGATATCCACACCGGCGATGATCTTTCCAAACTGCCGCTTCTGACCAAGGACGAGCTCCGTACCTGGATGAATGAAGAAGCAAAAAAGAGCAAATATGACCAGTGGTTCCATGATACCACCAGCGGTTCTTCCGGCGTGCCGCTCATGCTGCTGGTTTCTCCCAGGGAGAAAGCTTACAATATGGCCAACTGGTTCCGCGTGATGATGACGGCGGGCTATAATCCTTTCCAGGGTAAGACCATGAGCAGGAAAAGTGCCCACAGTATCACAGGCGGCAGCGATACATTTCTGCAGAGGTTCGGTATCCTCCGCAGAGGCTTTGTGGACCAGTATGCCCCGGAGCCCGAGATCGTAAAGCAGATCAATGCCTACAAGCCGGATTTCCTTTATATGAACAAGAGTGAGTTCATGCGGATCTGTCTCTACTGTAAACAGAACGGGGTCCGCATGGCCAAGCCCAAATACTACTGTCCGACCGGAGAGAAGATCGATGATACGGCAAGAAAGCTTTTCCGCGAGATTCTGGGCCCCGGCATCATTGATTCCTATGGCACGGCGGAGACCGGAGCAGCCATGGTGCGCCTTTTCTCCTCAAAGGAGTATGTTGTTCACAACGATTCCTTTGTGGTAAATATTTATGATGAGAAGAACCGTCCCGCAGCAGAGGGCAACATTGTTGTGACCCCGCTCTACAAGACAGACCTTCCTCTGATCAATTACGCCATCGGCGACAGGGGAACCTGTGAAGTCAGGAACGGGGTGCGCTTTATTACAAGCGTTCAGGGAAGAATGAATGATTTTTTCCGCTACGATACGGGAGAGGTGACAACCTTCTTTGAGATCGCGCCCATTATCGCCCACTGCGACGACATTTTCCAGATACGTTTCATCCAGGAGACATACAAAAAGATCCATATCCAGTGTGTCCGAAACGATGAAATGTCCGACAAATCAAAAGAAGAGATCGAGGAGGATCTGACCGGGAAGCTGAACGCCAAGTTCAAGCATCCTTTTGAGATCGAGTATGAGTGGATGGATTCCATTCCGCCGGATGCAAACGGAAAACTCCGGATGATCGTATGTAAGGTTGACGACTGAGAGGTACTTCATGACAGACCAGTATGAGAGAGATAAAGAGGGGGCAGGAGAGATTCCTGCCTCTTTAATCAAACAGGCCGAAAGCAATAAGCCGAAGGCTTCTGCGGCATCCCTTAACAAGATGGCACTGACCTCCGGCTTTTTCTATATCCTGGCACAGCTTCTGGTCCGGGGACTGACATTTGTCATGACGCCGGTCCTGACAAGGATGCTGTCCAAGGCCCAGTACGGGGATATAAGGGTTTATGAATCATGGCTCATCATTGCCTATCCCACCATGTCCCTGTGCCTGTGGCGGAGTGTGGATGTGGCCAAGTATGACTTTAAGGAAAAGTATAATTCCTACGTTTCCAGTGTCCACACCCTGTCCTATATAGCGATTGCCCTTTGTTTCGCTCTGTGCCTGATCTTCAAGGCGCCGGTGCAGAAGTTCTGCTCCATGGACGACCTGATGTTCTACACCTGTTTCTTCTATGTCTTTACCTACACCAGCATGCTTTATCTGCAGCGGCGGGAGAAACAGATGCTGCGTTACAAGTTCAGCACCCTGGCCACCCTGCTGACCATCGTGCCCGGAACATTTCTGTCCGTTTACCTGATCTACCGGGGCAGAGTGCTGGGACTTTTCGAGCAGCTTGTAGCCCGCAGGGTCATCGGCTACTACTTCCCCCAGATCCTGGGAGGAGCCATTGTGGGCGCCGTAATCTGGATCCAGGGCAAGAAGCTCTTTGACAAAACATACTGGAAGTACGGCCTTGCCTACAGCCTGCCCCTGATTCCGGAGGCCCTGTCCATTCAGATCATGAATCAGTCTGACAAGATCATGATCTCTCACATGATCGGTAAGGATGAAACCGGAATCTTTGCTCTGGCAACGACCATATCCTTTGTAATCTGGATTCTGGAAGACTCGGTCTGGAATGCCTGGATCCCCTGGCTTTATGAAAAGATATCCAGGGAGGAGACGGAGGATATTGAAGGCCCCTGGACTATTGTCATGCATGTCTTCGGTATCATTTCCTGGATCCTTGTAATCCTGGCTCCGGAGGAGATTGCCGTACTGGGTCCCAGGAGTTACCGGGCAGCAATCTATCTGATCGCCCCCATGGTAACAGGTACTCTTTTCCGCTTTTTCAGCTACTCCTATTCGGCGATCCAGAATTATTACAAGAAAACACAGTATGTGGCTGCTGGAACCATTGCAGCCATGATCGTCAACGTGATCCTCAACTATATCTGTATCCTGAATTTCGGATATATGGCAGCTGCCTATACCACGGCATTCAGCTACCTGCTCCTTCTGGTGGTACAGGGCTTCCTGGAGTACAAGGTTACCGGAATGGTTATTACACCGATTCATAAGACAGTCCTGATCGCTCTTTTCTACGGAGCAGTCAATGTCCTGTCCATGCGCCTTTTCTCCGTTCCCTGGTATCTGCGCTACATGGTCTTCCTTCTGGTGACTGCGGGTGCCGCAATTGTCATGTGGCCGAAAGTAAAAGGTATTCTGGGAACATTCAGGAAGAAATAAATTCAGACAAAAAGGCAAAAAAATCCCCTGCCGGGGACTGTCCGTCAGAGTGACGGCGGCAGCACCGGGCAGGGGTTTTCTTTTTTCTCATACATATTTTCAGACTTATTCTACTACAATTTCTATCCGGTCCATGGCTTCAAAAAGAAGATCCTGGGCCTCCTTAAGGGTCTCTCCCCTGGTGATCAGGTGACCGATCCTGTGAGGGCCGACATGGAACTTATGTACCCGGTCTCCCGGTTTGTAGTCGAACTGAACCTGGTAGATCCGGTCATCCGGCGGATTGTGGTCTTCCTGGGAGACGATCACGCCGTCTTTGTCACTCATCAGAAGGTGGCTGGCATTTGGGACACCGGGTCCGGTAAGATCAAAGGCCGGATCTTCGCCCAATGCCGTCAGAAGAATCTTTTCATAATAGTCAAATCCGTAGTAGATGGCAGTAAGCTCCGCCAGGCAGGTGGCACCGCAGCGTCCGCCAAGTTCCAGGACGTAGGTCTTTCCGTCTTTGAGGATAAAGTCTGCATTGATGGCGCAGTTATCGAGCTCCATGGCCCTGACAGCGCCCCGCAGCTGGTCCATACAGTCCTCGATCACAGCGGGGTCAAGATCATAGGGTGCAAAATGTCCTATGGGAACACCTGTATCTCCCTGGTAAACATAGTCTCCGTGGGGAAGGATGAACTCGACATTGCCATTGTATACAAAGGCCTGGGCGCCGAACTCCTCACCCTCGATAAACTCTTCGATCAGGAAATAATCCTTTCTGGTATTTTCTTTCACATAAGCGGCTGCGTCAGCGAAAGCATCGTAGGAATCCACACGGATGATTCCCCGGCTCCCGGAGGAGTCCACAGACTTGAAGATCAGAGGGAAGTTCAGTTCCTTTACAGTGGCCGCCATGTCGGGATCGTCAAAGAAAACTTTACGGAATCTTGCGGAACGGACACCGAACTCTTCGTAGCGTGTCTTCATCAGCATCTTGTCTACGGCGATCCGGGCTGCCTGATAGGAAAGACCGGACAGGCCCATGGCGTCGCAGACTTTTCCGATCGTGATTACCGCAACATCCGTGCCGGTGGTGACGATGCCGTCGATCTGCTCCTCACGGGCAATGGAAAGAATCTTCTCATCATCCACAGTGTTTTCATAATATACTTTATCTGCAAGGGCGAAACCCGGATAATTTCCGGGGATACTTACAACGATGGTATAAAGGCCCATGCGTTTGGCGGTTTCAATCAGGGGTACCTGGTAGATCCCCGCTCCGAGGATCATGATCTTCTTCATAATCTGTCTGCCTCCTTGGATATGTAATCTGTGTGCCGTCCGAAGATATTACTTCTCTTACCACAAACTGCGGCAGGCGGTTCATGCCCAGGAACATCCGGCCCAGGTATTCACCGATGAGACCGAGAAAGAGCATGATCAGTCCGCTGAAGAAGCAGATGGCTACCATCATGGATGGCCAGCCGATTGCCATGGACGGGTTGAGTATTTTTCTTATAACGACATAAAGGGCACCGAGTATACTGAGGAAGGAAAAAGCATATCCGCAGTATGTGGACATTCTCAGGGGCACCACCGAATAGCCCATGATGTTGGACCAGAGTCCAATGAGCTTTTTGAAGGTGTAGCCGGACTGTCCCACTTCCCGGTCAAAGTGCTGAATCGGAATACAGCTTATATTTCTGGTGGTCCTCAGGACCAGACCCTGCAGATGGGTGTAGGGGCTCTGGTACTGGATCACATAGTCTCTTACGAACCGCCGCATTACCCAGTAGCTTGATGTTTTCATGTCCCTGGGCTTCCCGATCATGATCCGCACGGTCAGATAATTGACATAGCTTCCGAAATTGCGGAATAAAGAGTGCTTTTTGGACGGATAGTAGCCATAGACCACATCATAGCCCTTCTCTATTTCTTCAAGAAGAAAGTGCAGCTGGGAAGGATGGGTCTGCATATCATCGTCCATGGCGATGATCAGGTCTCCGGACGCATAGTTGAGTCCTGCCATCACGGCATTGTGCTGGCCTGCATTCTTGGCCAGGGCGATCACCTTGACATAACTGTGATCCGCTGCCAGCTGATGAAGCTCCCTGATGGTCTTTCCCCCGTCCGGCGAACAGTCGTCCACCAGAAGGAACTCATAGTCCTTCCTGCCCAGACGTTCAAGCTCGGCGGCAGTCATCTCCACCACCTTGCGTATGGTGGCAGAAGATTTATAACATGGTATTACAATTGAATGTAACAAAATATATCCTCCCTTTACTACTTCTGATAAAATGCTTCGATCCGGTCACAGACAAAATCGATGTCATCAGGCTTCAGTCCGTAGTACATGGGCAGACGGAGCAGACGCTCACTTTCTCTGGTGGTATATACATCCTCTCCGTGGAAACGTCCGTAACGCTGTCCGGCCGGCGCTCCGTGCAGGGGTATGTAGTGGAATACCGATGACACACCATTCTCCTTCAGCCGGGAGATCAGGGCGGAACGGACAGAAAGGTCTTCGGCCTTTATATAAAACATATGCGCATTATGCGTACAGTCTTCCGGAATAAAGGGAAGGCTGATGGCGCCCTTGTCCGCCAGGGGCTTCAGGCGGGCATAATAGTGATCCCAGCTGGCCATACGGTCATTGTTGATCTCATCGGCCATTTCCAGCTGTGCCCATAGATAGGCTGCGTTCATATCACTGGGAAGATAGGAAGAGCCTGCTTCCACCCAGGTATACTTGTCGATCTCGCCCCGGAAGAACTTGCTGCGGTTGGTACCTTTTTCCCGGATGATCTCAGCCGCTTCACGGTTGGCGGGATCCCGGATCAGAAGGCAGCCGCCCTCGCCCATGCTGTAATTTTTGGTTTCATGAAAACTGAAGCATCCGTAATCACCGATGCTGCCCAGAGCTTTCCCCTTGTAGGAAGCCATCACTCCCTGAGCCGCGTCTTCGATTACCAGAAGATCATGCCTGCGGGCAATATCCATGATGGTGTCCATCTCACAGCCCACACCGGCATAATGGACGGGGACGATGGCTCGGGTCTTATCGGTGATAGCGTCCTCGATCAGTTTCTCATCAATGTTCATGGTATCCGGCCTTATGTCCACAAATACGGCTGTCGCGCCCCGGAGGACAAAGGCATCCGCAGTGGAAACAAAAGTATAGGAGGGGAGGATCACCTCGTCTCCCGGTTTTATGCCGGCCAGCAGGGCAGCCATTTCCGTGGCGTGGGTA
>CACZQE010000319.1 GCA_902783205.1 uncultured Lachnospiraceae bacterium
CGTCTGTCCTCTGTGACAGTCAGAGGCTTAGGATCCCAGACAAGCTCATAACCCTTCTTTTTGACCAGGGGATATACTATGTCCTCCCCGTAGCGGGCAATCTGTTCACCTGCTTCTTCTCCATCTATATAGAAGCTGGTCTTATATTCTTTCCAGACAGTCGAAAATACCGCGTGAACATCCAGGGGACCTGTAATCTCTGAAAAGTCCGCATCCCATCCTTCAAAAGGATAAGTGCACCTTTCATCTTCTTCTCTGACCGGATCTCCCGGCGCTCTGGCTGCCTGTCCGTAAAATATATCCTGCTCTGAAATGAGCCGGCCGTCCTCATGGAAAAAGCGGACCGTATATTTGCGCCTTCTGGGTTCGAAGGAGGCTTTTGCCATCGTGTCCCCCTCAATCCGGTTCAGATCCGTCCCCCAGCCGGTAAATTCATAATAGTACTCCGGTGTACTTTCCTTTTCCGGCTGCCAGGGTTCCCGGGCGGATTCCCCGTATGCCACGGTCTCCGTGCCCAGGATAGCACCGTTCTCATTAAAGTACATGACCAGGTATTTCTTGGGGACAGTCTCGTAGACAGCTTTCACCACAAGATTACTCTCCACACGGGAAATATCCTGGTCCCAGCCGGCAAAGACCGTCTCATGATGGGCGGTCTCCCCTCTTTTCTCCGGGACGGCAGGCGGCTGAGCCTGACTTCCTTCTTCCACGAAAGAGGTGGCAAGCACTTTCCCTTCCTCATCCTGGAAGACGACGATATATTTCTTTTTTGTCTGCCTTTTTGCCATGTCTGCTCTCCCGGTGCGGCTTCTTTGTTCAGATCCGGTTCAGGTCCCTTCGGAAGGTCCTGATATAGTCTCCCGCCGCCTCCGCGTCATAGTGATGTTTTTCCATCAGGTTGATAAAATGTGTGCCGACAATACAGCCGTCTATGGTGTCTTTCAGTGCCTCCACATCTTCTGCCGTCCGGATGCCGAATCCCATCATCACCGGGATCGGCGAAAGGGATTTTACATTTTCCAGATAGCTTCGGATATTCTGGTGAAATGTGCCGGCCTGGCCGGTCACACCCATGGCTGACACGCAGTAGACAAAGCCCCTTGCTCCATCCAGGATCATGGGGATCCTGTCACCCGATACGGGGGAAACCAGCTGAATCAGGATGGTAGCGTCACCTGTCTCCTCCAGAGCCTCGCTCAGTTCAAACTGTTCTTCTTTTGGAAGGTCCGGGATGATCAGTCCGTCCACGCCCACCCGGGCACATTTGGCGGCAAATTCCGAAATACCATAGTGTAATATAGTATTATAATACATCATGAAGATAATGGGAAGACTGCAGTCTCTGCGAACCTCCTCCACAGCGTCGAATACTTTCTTCAGGCTGGTTCCCTGACAGATTGACCGGTAGGAGGCATCCTGGATTACGGGCCCGTCCGCCGTGGGGTCGGAAAAGGGAATTCCAAGTTCCAGAACATCTGTCCCTTCCGCTTCATGAACACGGATCAGCTCCTTGGTCTTTTCCATGTCGCTAAGGCCCGCTGTCTGATAGATGATAAAGGCTTTCTTCCCTTCCTTTTTCAGTCTGGCCAGTCTTTCTTCGATCCTGTTCATTCTTCCATCCCCCTTTCCTGAAAATAATCCGCAATGGTATGTACATCCTTGTCCCCCCTGCCGGACAGGCACATGACGATGATCTCATCCCGGGGCAGACCGGGGGCGATCTTCAAAATGTGTGCCAGGGCATGAGCGCTTTCTATAGCAGGGATGATTCCCTCGGTCCTGCAGAGGATCCGCAGAGCCTCCATGGCTTCATCGTCTGTTGCGGATACGTATTCCGCTCTGCCGCTGTCATGAAGAGCGGCGTGCTCAGGACCTACACCCGGGTAATCCAGACCGGCTGAGATGGAGCTGGCAATCTGCACATTTCCGTTCTCATCCTGGAGAAGGTAAGAACGCATTCCGTGGAGGACGCCCGGCTTCCCTAAGGAAAATGCGCTGGCATGTTTTCCGGTCTCAATACCGCATCCGGCTGCTTCCACCCCGATCAGCTCCACATCCGGATCGTCGATGAAGTCAGCAAATATACCGATGGAATTGGAACCGCCGCCCACGCAGGCTACCACCTTGTCCGGCAGCCTTCCTTCTTTCTCCAGAATCTGGGCGCGGGTCTCACTGCTGATGACCCTCTGAAAGGCCTTGACCATTTCCGGATAAGGATGGGGGCCCACAGCCGATCCGATAATGTAAAATGTATCCTCCGCCGTCGCAGCCCAGCTGCGGATGGCCTCATTGGTGGCATCCTTTAAGGTACGGCTTCCGTTTTTCACACAGACCACCCTGGTCCCCAGCATTTCCATCCGGAAGACATTGAGAGCCTGGCGGGCCATATCTTCTTCTCCCATGAAGACCGTGCACTCCATGCCGAACAGGGCTGCACCGGTAGCTGTCGCCACCCCGTGCTGGCCTGCGCCGGTCTCGGCGATCACTTTCTTTTTTCCCATCCTTTTTGCCAGAAGGATCTGACCCAGGACATTGTTGATCTTGTGGGCGCCGGTATGGTTTAAATCTTCTCTTTTCAGGTAGATCCTGGGACCGTAGATCCGGGTCAGGTTTTCCGCCAGGTAAAGAGGTGTCTCTCTTCCAACATATTCCCTGAGATAATATTGATATTCTTCGATAAATGCCGGATCTGCCATAGCATCATAGAATGCCGTCTCCAGCTCTTTTAATGTATTCATGAGGGATTCAGCCACATACTGTCCCCCGTACTGACCGTATTTTTTATTCTGCATTGTGCACCATCCTTATTATTTCCTGCATTTTCTCAGGATCTTTTCCCCTGGGAACAGCGCCCCGGGCTTCTTTTTCCACTGAAGAACTTACATCAATCACATCCGGGCCTGCTGCCCGGATGGCATCCGTCACATTTCCCCTGTGAATCCCTCCTGCGAGGAATACTTTTCTTCCCAGGGGATCCAGATCTTTGATCATGTCCCAGTCAAAGACCTTTCCGCTGCCGGGCCTGCTGCTGTCAAACACAAGTCCTGTGATCTTAGTGAGGGATGACTCCTCTTTATAAAGAGTAAGATTTCCCACGTTGTAGGCACGGATCACCGGGATTGACGCAGCATCGTATGCTTCTTTTTTCAGGAGGCCGTGAATCTGGATTCCGTCAAATCCGGCCCGGCAGATCTGTCTGACCTGACCGGCATCGGGAGACACGGTCACCGCAATCTTCCGGATTCCCGGGTCAAGCCCTTCCATCAGCTTCTCTGCCTCCTCGAGAGACAGGCAGCGTCTGCTTTCAGGAAAGAAAAGGACAAAACCGACATAGTCGGGACGGTATATATTGGCATACCGGATATCGTCCTCACAAACCATACCACAAATTTTAATTTCTGTCATAGATCTCTTTCCACCTCCCGGCAAGCTTTCC
>CACZQE010000320.1 GCA_902783205.1 uncultured Lachnospiraceae bacterium
AGACTGAAAAGAAGCGCAAAAAGAAACAAGAATAAAAATCGATTGATACTCAGTTCTCTAACCATTCTTTAACCCCCATGTGCTATATGATCAATTCTGGTTTTTTCTGTATTAATTATAACATATCAGCAAATATTATAATATCGTAAATTGACAATCTTCAGGCGACTTTTTCCCCATAATGTTATATACTCATAATAAGAAAAAGGACAAGGAGAGAAGGAGTTATGATGGACAAAAGAGAAAGGATCAGAGGGTCTCTTCTTTGCGGCGCAATCGGGGATGCTTTCGGCTATCCGGTAGAGTTTCTGTCAGGTCCTGACGCAAAAATCAGAGAATATGTCATAGACAGAGAAAGTGGCAAAGCGGTCATATCAGATGATACGCAGATGACTCTTTTTACAGCGTGCGGGCTCTTATACGGCTACAGCAGATTCCGCATGAGAGGAATTGGCGGCAATCCTGCCGGCTATATCCGTTCTGCCTATTTGGACTGGCTGGAAACCCAGGGATATACGGCAGAGGAGCACCCGAGGGTCAGCTGGATTTACTCCATTCAAGAACTGCACTGTCTGAGGGCTCCGGGCAATACCTGTCTCAGCGCATTGCAAAAGGGTGGAGGCAGTATAGAGAATCCTATCAATAACAGTAAGGGATGCGGCGCAGTAATGCGGATTGCCCCCATTCCTCTGTACTGTGCCGGCAATCATCTTATGGATAAAGAAAAAACAGCGGATCTCTGCGCGGATGCATCCGCCATTACACACTGTCATCCTCTGGGATGGCTGTCGTCCGTCGCTCTTGGAATTATTCTTTATGATCTGATGTGCGACGCTTCTCTTGACGATGCAGTTGCAGATACAATAGATTTTCTCCGAAAAAAATATGCGGACTACCCGGATGCCGAAACAATGGCGAAACTCATAGAAAAGACAAAAAGACTGGCCGACCTGGCCTGCCGGTCGAACTCGGACGACCTGACAGGTGAATTTGGCATTATGAAGGAACTTGGAGAAGGATGGGTAGGAGAGGAAGCCCTGGCGGTAGGCCTTTTCAGTGTTCTGGCCTGCAGGGAACAGGGCTTTGACCAGTGCTTGTATAATGCTGCCTGCCACAAGGGTGACTCCGACTCGACTGCTTCTATTGCCGGCCAGATCTGGGGGGCTGCTTACGGCCTGTCCCGGGTAGATGAGAAATGGCTTAAGAATCTGGAACTCAGAGAAGTGATTCTCGAAATTGCCGATGATCTGACTGATAACTGCAAGATGTCTGAGTACGGTGACTATTATGATCCGGTATGGGATAAAAAATATATACGTGTTAAAGAATGATAAAGAGGGGATTATCCATGAAAAGATTTAATTTATCAAAAAAGATTATATTTACCCTTATTGTAGTTATTCTTTCTCTGGGAGCGACTGCCTGCAAAGCACAGCCGGCAAAGCAGAATGAGAAGACGGCAGATCAGAAAGAGCAGACGACAAAGCAGAATGAGGTTCATGTCGCGGTTGACGGAAACGATGAATCCGGAAACGGATCAGAGGATGCGCCTTATGCAAGCATCTCCAAAGCTGCAGAAGCAAATCCCGGCTCCCTGATTATTGTACATGGAGGGGATTACTCTCCGGTAGAACTTGGCCCGGATTGCTCGGGAAGTCAGGATTCACCCACCATTATCCGCGCCATGGAAGGGGAAAAGGTTGTGATTGTCGGAGAAGGCGGAAAAGTAATTGCCTTAAAGAACGTGCGCAACATATCCATTGAAGGCCTGGAAACAGAAGGCGGAACCCACGGGATCGAATACTCGAGTACACGCGAAGCAGGAGAGGAGCCTCTTAGTAATATCACAATCAGAAACTGTAAGGTTCATGGGGTCCGTGGAATCCACGGAATCAATGTGTATGCCAATAATGATCTGGCGCCGGTTTCCGATCTTACGATCGAGGGATGTGAAGTATATGACTGTGAGTGCGGCTCAAGTGAGTCACTGGTCCTGAACGGGAATATTGACGGATTCCTTATCGCCGAAAATGTTATTCATGATAACAATAATATCGGAATTGATATGATCGGTTTTGAAGGACTGGCAATGCATTCTGAAGAAAACACTGATAAAAATCCCTATGAATTCGATCAGACAAGAAACGGCATTTGCCGGGATAATCTGATATATAATATCAGTACTGAGGGAAACTCCTACTATTTTGAAGACGGAGAATATGACCCCTGCGCAGACGGCATCTATGTGGATGGCGGAAAGGACATTGAAATATACAATAACTTCATTTTCAACTGCGATATCGGAATTGAAGTGGCAACGGAGCACAAACCGGAAGAAAATGAACTTTTCAAGGTATCAGGGATCCGGGTACATGATAACGTAATAGCAGACTGTAAAGGATATACAGCACTCTGTTTCGGCGGCTACGATAAAGACCTTGGTTTTACCGAGGAATGCGAATTTGACCATAATACGCTTGTAGATAATGAGTGCCAGATTGCAGTCCAGCGAAGCAGAGATAACAAGATCCATGCCAACCTCATTCTTGGGGGAGAAAGTGGCGTTGAATTCTGTGAAGAGTGTGATAAAAAAGATATGGTCAATGACATCAGCGGAAATGTGGCTGCGGAAATTGGGGATGAAGAAAGCTGGTCATCTGAATACGGTAAAGCCTATGCTGACAGGACCGAGATGGCGGACGGATTCCGTTCCCTGATTAAAGATGTCGGATCCGGTTTCGTACCGGATAAGGAGATGCAGGAGTTTTACGAAAAAGAATCCAAGAAATATAAGGAGTAATTATGTTTCGATTTATCATGCCGGATCCTCAGCTTGGAATCAGAGGACAGACAGATGACAACTTCCAAAGTGACCGGAATCTGAACAGTGTTTCCTGTATACGAACATTCAAAAATGCATCTCAGAATATCAGGGTTTATGCAGCTCTCTCGTCCCGTACCGGTTGGTCTTGATGTTGTAGGATGCAGGGATGACCGGGACATTGTTACTCCGGATCAGTATGATCCTTTTCAGTACCTGCAGGATCTGATCAGTATTCTTGACTGGATCGAACGTTTTCGGGATATCAAACAGTAACATGAAGTATAGCAGCAGTGAAATAATTATTTGGGGGGTTACTAATGAAAGAATGGACAAGAGAGGAGAAGTACAGGTATCTGAAAGATCCACAGGAGCTTCTGACACTATACGAGAAGATCTCCGCATCTGCCTACAGGCAGACATATCATATTCAGGCAATTACAGGGTTGATGAATGACCCCAACGGTTTTGTCTGGTATGAGAACCAGTGGCATCTCTTTTATCAATGGTGTCCCTGGGGAGCCGTACATGGGCTCAAACACTGGTATCATATTGTTTCCAAGGATCTTGTGACATGGAAGAATCTTGGAGTCTGCCTGCTTCCGGACCAGAATGACGGCTATGACAATAAAGGAGTTTATTCAGGTTCAGCAATGCCGATAGGCGATAAAATGTATCTGTATTATACCGGTAATCATCGGGATGCAGACTGGACCCGAAGAGCCTATACCTGCCTTGCAAGGCTTGGACGTGGCGGCTGGCCGGAGAAGTATCCGCTTCCCCTGTTCGGTGCCAATCCGAATTATACAGAGCATCAGAGAGATCCGAAAATAATCTGTCTTCCGGGAAGCGACCGGTACTATATGATCATCGGAGCGCAGACCAAAGACAAACGAGGATGTGCGCTGATTTATTCATCAGAGGATTTACAGCACGGCTGGACATTTGCCGGCGAACTGAAAGTACCCGGATTTGAGAACTTTGGAGATATGTGGGAATGCCCCTCCATTGAACGTCTTGGTGGCCGGGATGTACTTCTTTTCTGCCCGCAGCATATGACTCTTCCGGGAAGAGGAGGAAGTAAGAATCATAATGGCTACATTCTTGGAAAAATGGATTGGGAAACACTGACATTCACACCGGACGGACAGTTCCACGTACTTGATTTCGGATTTGATTCCTATGCTGCAGCCTGCGCCAATAATCTGCAGGAGCCGGACAAAGCAATTCTGATTGCCTGGATGGGTGTTCCGGATCTTTCATATCCTACAGACGAGGAAGACTGGTCAGGATGCCTGACACTGCCGAGGGAGCTGACAGTACGCAGACGACGTCTGATCCAGCAGCCGCTGCCTGTGCTTAAAAAACTTCGGGATGAACCGCTCTCCACAAAGGCGGATGAAAATGGAGTGTTTGCACTTCCAAAAGCGGCAGAGATTGAAGTTGACGCACGGCCGGGTAATTTCTGTTTGTCTGTCTTTACAAAGGCTGACGGAAGCGGAGGACTTACCATCAGCTGTGATGAAGAACAGAAAGAGATCACGGTAGACCGCGGTAAGATGGAAACCCGCTTTAACCTGGAAGAAGGAGAGGAGAGAAAGCGTCCCTTAGAAGAAGGACTTTATCACCTGCGCATATTCATCGACAGCAGTTCAGTGGAGATATTCGTTAATGACGGAGAAGCTGTATTTACATCACGTGTTTTCCCAACCAGAGAAGAACACTTCTGCCGTATTGAGGGCGATGCATTTGTCCGTATGTGGACGATGAAACGTGCTGTAAAAGAGGAGTTTCTCATATAACTGTTTTATGGAGGACTTTTCATGAAAGCGATGTCTATAAAAGACCAAATCAGAGCAATCGTTGTTAAAAAACCTGTTGTTCCCATGGAATCAGAGGAAGTATGTTTTCTTCAGCTACCGTGTCATTATGGCAGACCTGTTGAAAAATATGTTACCAAAGTTGATTCGGGATTAGGAATCGGAATAGGAATTCCCGTCACTAAACATTTTGGAATAGGTATTGGCAAAAGAAAAGCCCAGGCTACAACTACACTTGAATATGATTGGGAAAAAACAAAATGTACTTTATTGATGACCAGTAGCAGAATTATTTGTAAGGCCGGTAATGTATTTGATATAAAACTTGACGAGACATTTGAAGACCTTAAGTTTTCTAAAGACGGGATTACAATATTCAGTAATGGTATTCCGTACTATTTCTTCATGAAGTATAAAGATGTAGTCAAGTTTTCGAAGACCTGGTCACTGGTTGGAGAAGCCGCGAGGCAGGGATTGAAAACAGAAGATTTTATGTAAAGTGCTTATGGAATGGTGTGCGCTTGTAAAGGAGATCTGTTTGTAGCGATGAAATACTTTGAATTCGGCAAAAAGAACAAAGAACTGATGGTTCTTTTACACGGCGGTGGGACGAGCTATCTTGGCGTACTTCCGACAGCGAAGAAGATTGCGGAGAAATACCATGTCGTACTGCTTGCCTACGACGGCTTCAACCCGTCCGAACCGGAGACGGAATTTCAGTCTTTGGCCTATGAGGC
>CACZQE010000321.1 GCA_902783205.1 uncultured Lachnospiraceae bacterium
GAAGTCTTTGAGACCAATGACCTCCATATTCATGTGCCCGACGGCGCCACACCTAAGGACGGTCCGTCAGCCGGCATTACACTGACAACGGCCATTTCTTCTCTGGTTACAGGATCTCAGGTGGATCCCAGAGTAGCCATGACCGGAGAGGTTTCCCTGCAGGGAGATGTAAAACCCATCGGCGGTCTTCCGGAGAAACTGATGGCAGCCCAGAGGGCAGGGGTCAGGAAAGTCTTTATCCCCTATGACAACAGGGAGGACCTGACTGACGTCGCTGAGGAAGTGAAAAATCAGCTGGAGATCATCCCTGTAAAAGAAGTGGCGGATGTATTAAAAGAACTGAATATCTGTCTGACGGAATAATGAAAGTGTAAACTAAAAAGTCCCGCAGGCGGCTCCGGATCAGTAAAGATCCGGGGACGTCCGCGGGACTTTTCTTTTTATGAAGACTTTCCGTCAGAGGAATGATATTCCGGCTTCCTGAATTCTCTGATCACCAGAACCACAGCAGTCAGAGCGGCTGCCAGGTCCGCGGCCGGCCCGGCGTACATGATACCGTCAATTCCCAGAAACAGAGGGAAAATCAGGATCAGAGGAAGAAGGAAAATAATCTGTCTGGTCAGAGACAGAAAGGTTCCGATCCGTGGCTTGGCAATCGAAGTGAAGAAGTTCGATGTGATCGGCTGTATGAAATTGAGAAAAGTGAAAAATAGAAATATATGAAAATAGTTTACTGCAAAGCGGTAGTATTCACTGCTCCCCTTTCCGAAAAAGGATATGATCTGTCTGGGGAAGATCTGGAAAAGAGCAAAGGCGGTTACCGCAAGGACTGAACCAGCGCCCATGGCTTTCAGATAGGCGCTCTTGACACGATCATATTTCCGGGCGCCGAAATTGAAGCTGGTAATAGGCTGCAGTCCCTGGGAGATACCGATGATAAAACTCATAAAGAGCATGTTGACCTTTGAAATAATGCCCGCGCAGGCGATAGGTATGGATTCGCCGTAGACAGACATTGCCCCGTAATACTTGAGAGAGTTGTTCATGACGATCTGCACGCACATCATGGCAAGCTGGTTGGTACAGGGGGCTGTTCCAAGAGAGGCGATCCACATGGCTTTATCACTGACAACTCTGAGGTGCCTCCGGGCAAGCGTCACACTTTTACAGTGGGCCAGACACCAGACGGAAAGGACGAAGGCAATCATCTGTCCGATCACGGTGGCAGCTGCCGCGCCGGCTATACCCCATCCGAATCCGAATACGAAGAGGGCATCTAAAACGGTATTGATCAGAGCCCCGGTCATGTTGACCAGCATTGTGGTCCGGGGACGGCCGTCAGCCCGTACCAGATGTCCGCCGCCGCCCGTCTGGAAGATCAGAAAGGGAAAACCGAGAGAGGTGATCCTCGTATAGGTTTTAGCCAGAGGGAGCACGTCAGCCGGTGATCCGAAGAACTTTAAGATCGGAGTCAGAAATATCTGTGTAAAAAGGCTGAGACAGACGCCGCAGGCCAGCATCATGACGATGGCGCAGCCCATATATCCGCAGGCCTCTTCGTCCTGTCCCCGCCCCATGGAAATGTTAAAGGCGGAAGCGCCGCCGATTCCGAAAAGGAGAGCGATGGCAGTGCAGGAAATGGTCAGAGGGAAAGCTATGTTGGTAGCCGCGTTTCCCAGAGACCCGACAGCCTGGCCTATAAAAAACTGGTCAACAATATTATAGAGGGATGAGACCAGCATGGCGATGATGCTGGGAACGGCAAACTGCCGGAGCAGGGTGCCCGTATTCTCAGTCCCGAGTTTATTGGAAGCTGAACGATTATTCATGAAATCCTCCTGTCCGGCGGGATTTTCCCGCCCCGGGTTCTCACATTTTAAACTGG
Source organism: uncultured Lachnospiraceae bacterium (assembly GCA_902783205.1). The sequence goes on from CACZQE010000321.1 coordinate 1,886, forward strand.
CGGATTCCTTTTTGTCAACCGGCGGGAAAGATGTCAGGCATAAAGGAAAGAGCAGATGGATTTTCTTTATTGTACCCTTAGCCGATTTGCGATAAGATAGAAAATGAAATGGAGGATACAGGAGAAAATGAAAAAGAAGTATTTTTTCTTTGATATCGACGGAACCC
>CACZQE010000322.1 GCA_902783205.1 uncultured Lachnospiraceae bacterium
AGAAGGACCTATATCGGCGCCATGCCGGGCAGGATCATGGACGGCATTCAGAAAAGCGGCGTATCCAATCCCGTTATGGTCCTGGATGAGGTGGACAAGCTGTCCGCTTCCTATAACGGAGATCCGGCCAGCGCCCTGCTGGAGGTGCTGGATCCCGAGCAGAATCACACATTTACCGATCATTATATGAACGTGCCCTATGATCTTTCGGACGTCATGTTCATCTGTACGGCAAACTATATTGATTCTATTCCGGAACCTCTCCTCAACCGTATGGAGGTACTCCAGTTCCAGGGCTATACGCCGATTGAAAAATACCATATTGCCAGGAAACATCTTCTTCCCAAGGCCATGGAAGCAGTGGGGATTGAGGAAGGCCAGATTGAACTGGATGACGACGCCCTCAGGGAAGTGATCGATGATTATACCAGGGAGGCGGGTGTCAGAGGACTCAAGAAAAGGATGGATACTCTCTGCCGTATGGCCGCAGTCAAGCTGGTGCGGGGAGAGGGAGAAAAGCTGACCATCAAAAGCGATGATCTGAGAGAATACCTGGATATGCATCCCATCCGTCACGGCCTGGTCAAGGACGGGGCCAGAGAAGGCATTGTCACAGGCCTTGCCTGGACAAGCGCAGGCGGAGAAGTTCTCTTTGTGGAGACCGTCTTTACCAGGGGAAGCGGTAAACTTATTATTACCGGCCAGCTCGGGGACGTGATGAAAGAATCTGCCCAGATCGCAGTCAGCCTGGTCAAATCCATGTATCCGGAAAAAGCGGAAGTCTTTGAAAAAAAAGACCTCCACATCCATGTGCCCGACGGAGCCACACCCAAAGACGGCCCGTCGGCCGGCATAACACTGACAACGGCCATTTCTTCTCTGGTAACCGGTTCCCGGGTCGATCCCAGAGTGGCCATGACCGGTGAGGTCTCCCTGCAGGGAGACGTAAAGCCCATCGGCGGGCTTCCGGAGAAACTGATGGCAGCCCAGAGGGCAGGGGTCAGGAAAGTCTTTATCCCCTATGACAACAGGGAAGACCTGTCCGATGTCGCTGATGAAGTGAAAAATCAGCTGGAGATCATTCCGGTAAAAGAAGTGGCAGACGTGTTAAAAGAACTGAATATCTGTCTTCCGGAATAATGAAGACTTAAACAAAACTGTCCCGCAGGTGACGGCGGATCTTTAAGGATCCGCAGCTGCCTGCGGGACATTCTTTTTTATGAAGGGCTTCCTGAAGAAGAATGATATTCCGGCTTCCTGAATTCTCTGATCACCAGGAACACAGCAGTCAGAGCGGCTGCCAGATCCGCGGCCGGCCCGGCGAACATGATGCCGTCAATTCCCATAAACAGAGGGAAGATAAGGATCAGAGGAAGGAGGAAAATAATCTGTCTGGTCAGGGACAGAAAGGTTCCGATCCGGGGCTTGGCAATCGAAGTGAAGAAGTTCGATGTGATCGGCTGTATAAAATTCAGGAAAGTGAAAAAGAGAAATATATGGAAATAATTCACGGCAAAGCGGTAGTATTCGCTGTTTCCCTTTCCGAAAAAAGATATGATCTGCCTGGGGAAGATCTGAAAAAGGGCAAATGCGGTTACTGCCAGGATCGCTCCCGCTCCCACGGCTTTCAGATAGGCGCTTTTGACACGATCGTATTTCTGCGCGCCGAAGTTGAAGCTGGTGATGGGCTGCAGGCCCTGGGAGATTCCGATGATAAAGCTCATAAAGAGCATGTTTACCTTTGAAATAATTCCTGCACAGGCGATGGGTATGGATTCGCCGTAGGCAGACATTGCCCCGTAGTATTTGAGGGAGTTGTTCATGACGATCTGCACGCACATCATGGCAAGCTGGTTGGTACAGGGGGCTGTCCCGAGGGAGATGATCCACAGGGCTTTATCCCTGACAACTCTGAGGTGTCTCCGGGCAAGTGTAACGCTTTTACAGTGTGCCAGACACCGGACGGAAAGAATGAATGCAATCACCTGTCCGATCACAGTGGCAGCCGCTGCGCCGGCTATACCCCAGCCGAATCCAAAGACAAAAAGAGCATCCAGAACCGTATTGATCAGGGCGCCTGTCATATTGATCAGCATAGTGGTACGGGGACGGCCGTCGGCCCTTACCAGATGACCGCCGCCACCTGTCTGGAAGATCAGAAAAGGAAAGCCCAGAGAAGTGATCCTTGTGTAGGTCTCGGCCAAAGGCAGGACGTCAGCCGGCGATCCGAAAAACTTTAATATGGGGGTCAGCAGAATCTGTGTAAAAAGGCTGAGACAGACACCGCAGGCCAGCATCAGGACGATGGCGCAGCCCATGTAGCCGCAGGCTTCTTCTTTCTCTCCCCGCCCCATGGAGATATTGAAGGCGGAAGCACCGCCGATTCCGAAAAGGAGAGCGATGGCAACACAGGAAATAGACAGGGGAAAGGCTATATTGGTAGCCGCGTTTCCCAGAGATCCGACAGCCTGGCCTATGAAAAACTGGTCCACAATGTTATAGAGGGATGAGACCAGCATGGCGATGATGCTGGGGATGGCAAACTGACGGAGCAGAGAGCCTGTATTCTCAGTCCCCAATTTATTGGAAGCTGATTGATTATTCATGTAATCCTCCTGACTGACGGGGCTTTTCGCCCCGGATTCTCACATTCTAAAACGGCCGAATCCTTTTTGTCAACCGAAGAGAAAGAAATCAGGCCGAATGGTAAGGACAGATGGATTTTCTTTATTGTACCCTTTGCCGATTTGCGATAAGATAGAAAATGAAATGGAGGATACAGGAGAAAATGAAAAAGAAGTATTTTTTCTTTGATATCGACGGAACCC
>CACZQE010000323.1 GCA_902783205.1 uncultured Lachnospiraceae bacterium
CAGTTCCTGAGGTTTATGAATACCATCCTGAACCTTGGTCTTGATCACAGGTTTGCCGTCGAAACGAGCCATCTCAACGTTCTTGTCCGCAGCGATGATGATACCGTCACAAGCTGCGATTTCTTCTTTTGTAAGAACATTCTTGGCACCGCCGGATCCGTTGGTCTCAGCTTTCAGCGGGATACCAAGTTCCTTACCTTTTTCTTCCAGAGCTTCTGCTGCCATGTAAGTATGAGCGATTCCGGTAGGACATGCTGTAACAGCAAGTACACGGTATCCGGTATTCTCGGCAGCCGGTGCTGCTTCCGGAGCAGGAGCAGCTGCTGCGGCAGGCTCTTCCGGACCATATTTCTCAGTTTCTTTCTCGTCGATGATCTGCAGATACTCTTCCGGAGTCTTTGCAGCCAGAAGTTTTGCTCTGAAGTCTCCGTCCATCAATACGGTAGAAAGTCTGGCAAGTGCTTCCAGATGAACATCGGATCCTGTTGCGGGAGCAGCGATCATGAAGAACAGGTTGGAAGGCTCTCCATCCAAAGCATCACAATCCACACCGGATGGCACCGTCAGGGATGCAATACCCGGATTAATTACTGCTGCATTCTTGGAATGAGGGATACAGATTCCCTCACCGATGGCTGTCGGGCCTTCGGATTCTCTCTTAAGGATACCCTCCTTGAATGCTGCTGCGTCGCCGACATTCCCAACTTTCGCATGAAGGCCGATCAAGGCATCCAGCATCTCTTCTTTGGTGGAAACGTCCGCATTAAGGATCACAGCATCTTTTTTCAATAAATCTACGATTCTCAATGTTTTTTCTCCTTTCTCTCTATAACTATGATATGGCACGATTTAGCCATGAATCATTTAATTAACATCTCAGCCTGTGCCAGGGTGCTTGCATACATCTCTTCGGATGCCAGACCCTCGGAGAATGCCGTGGCACTTCCGGCTGCCGTACCGGTGATCAGAGCACGTTTAAAATCACCGCTCTCCATGTAACCTGCCACAAAGCCTGCAACCATGGAATCTCCGGCGCCTACGGAATTGATCACTTTACCCTTAGGTGTTCCGATCCGCAGAGTCTGTCCGTCTTCGGATACCAGCATAGCGCCGTCTCCTGCCATGGAAATCAGTACATTTCTTGCGCCTTTCTTCTGCAGTTCCTTGGCATAGAAGGCAATCTCGTCGTCCCCTTTCAGCACCTTGCCGAACATCTCTCCCAACTCATGGTTGTTCGGTTTGATCAGGAACGGATGATACTTCAGAACATTCAACAGAAGATCCTTGGTAGCATCAACCACAACGCGGACATTCTTTCCTTCCAGTCTTGCAAGAATTCTCTCATAGACATCCTCCGGAAGGGTATTGGGGATGGAACCGGCAAGAATCAGGATATCATCCTGGCCCAGTTTATCCAGTTTGGAGAACAGTTCTTCCAGAGCTTCCGGTGTGATCACAGGACCCTGGCCGTTGATCTCTGTCTCGTCCCCGTGTTTTACTTTTACATTGATCCTGGTGTTACCTTCCGGAAGCTGAATAAAATCTGTCTTGATTCCCATGGAAGCAACACCTTCCTCCAGGGCATGTCCGGTAAAGCCGGCGACAAAACCCAGAGCTGTGGTCTCCTGGCCAAGCATCTTCAGGATACCTGACACATTGATTCCCTTTCCGCCATAATAAATGGACTCACGAATGGAACGATTGATATCACCGGGAACCAACCCTTCCAGAAATACGATATAATCCAGTGCCGGATTAAAAGTAACCGTATAAATCATATGAATCTCCCCCTCTTACAGAACATGTCTCGCTCTTCCAAAAGCACCACATATTCCAATGAAAATATATTGCAAATGTCTGTCAACATTATATCATACAGGCTAAAATATGCAATCAATATTCCCTTTTTTTCTTGGAAAACGGACAAAAAAGGACGATTTAATTTCATAAAAAGCAAAAATATACAAAAAAATGCTCCCTTCAAAGAAAAATCCGCCGCATCCATAAGAATACGGCGGAAAAATACTCCAAATATAATTACATTTCTTTTAATATTGTGATTTATTCTCCTTCATAAGGAACAACAGCTCCTTCATAGGAGTCATTGATAAACTTCACAACAGCGTCGGATTTAAGTGCATTGGTAAGGGCCACGATCTTGTCAGAAGCTTCATTTCCTTCTTTCACTGCGATCACGTTAACGTACTGCTGGATGGCATCGCCGTCAGCGGATTCAACTGCCAGTGCGTCTTTTCCTACATTTAATCCGGCTTCCAAAGCATAGTTTCCATTGATAACGCCTAAGGCAACACTCTGTAACTGCTTGGGAACCTGAGCTGCTTC
>CACZQE010000324.1 GCA_902783205.1 uncultured Lachnospiraceae bacterium
AGGGCAAGGCTCTTTTCTCCATATAAGTAGGATTTGGGGTTTACGATCAGGAAGGGACTTCTTGCTTTTGCCATCGTATGCACTCCTCTCATTTACAAATGAATCTACAAATGAATCATTTAAGCAATAATTAGCGAAAAATATAAATTGATAAGAAACAAATGTACTTTTAAATTAATTTAGTGCCTCTTGCCCTTGATAATAAACTTTATACCCGGAATTGTCAAGATTTATCTGGGGTTTTTTTGACACGGAAGCCGTTTTTTGCTAGAATGATTAACGTAGCTAATTAACAAAGTTAATTATAAACACAGTTATTAATAAATATGCGAAATAGGAGGCGGTTTCTATGAATGATTATTCAAGGGTGAGCCCCGCAGTACATGAACTTGCCCGGGTGTGTATGAAGCACGGTCAGATCCCGGATGGATTATATGATAATTATCATGTTTTAAGAGGACTGAGAGACAAGAACGGTAAGGGCGTACTGGCCGGACTTACGGATATTTCAACAGTCAATTCCTCCAAGATGGTCGACGGGAAAAAGGTTCTGATCGACGGAGAACTGAAATACAGAGGATACGACATACATGACCTGGTAGACGGCTTTGTCAGCGAGAAGCGTTTCGGCTTTGAAGAGATTGCCTATCTGCTTATTTTCGGGGAGCTTCCCAAAGAGGAATCCTTAAAGAGGTTTGCGGCCCTTCTTAACAGTTACCGGACCCTTCCCACAAATTTTGTCAGGGACGTAGTCATGAAAGCGCCGGGCAAAGATATGATGAATACCCTGCAGAGAGGTGTTCTTACCTTATACGGATATGATGACAGAGCAGAAGATACAAGTATTCCCAATGTCCTGCGCCAGTGTCTGCAGCTGATCAGCACAGTGCCCCTGATCGCAGTATACGGCTACCATGCCTACAACCACTATCTGGAAGGAAAGAGTCTTTATATCCACAATTCCAGCCAGAAGCTTTCCACTGCGGAAAACATTCTGCGGATTCTGCGCCCGGATAAAAAGTATACCAGTCTGGAAGCACATGTACTGGATGTTGCCCTGGTTCTTCACATGGAGCATGGCGGCGGTAATAACTCCACATTTACCAACCACGTAGTCACATCGTCGGGAACAGACACCTATTCGGCTATCTCCGCCGCTCTGGGATCTCTGAAAGGTCCCAAACACGGAGGCGCCAATATAAAAGTGGCTCAGATGTTCGATGATATGAAAAAGAATATCAAAGACTGGAAAGATGATGATGAAATCGTACATTACCTGACTCTTCTATTAAATAAGGAAGCTTTTGACAGAAGCGGCCTGATCTATGGTATGGGACACGCCATCTATTCCATTTCCGATCCCCGTGCCCAGATTCTGAAGGGATATGTGGAGAGGCTTGCAGGAGAAAAGGGAATCGAGGATGAATTCGACTTCTATGCCCGTGTCGAAAAGCTGGCGGTGAAGACCATCACGGCAAAACGGAGAATTTACAAAGGTGTAAGTGCCAATATCGACTTCTACAGCGGCTTCATGTACAGGATGCTTCGCCTGCCCGATAAGCTCTTTACACCTATGTTCGCTGTGGCCCGTATGGTGGGCTGGAGCGCGCACCGGATCGAGGAGCTGATCAACTGTGATAAGATTATCCGTCCTGCATATATGAGTGTGGCGCCGGATAAAAAGTATACAGCAATTAATGACCGCAGTGACGCAGTTGTGGAACTGCTTTAAATGTAGGAGCAGAGGAAATTGGAAAAGGAAGAACTGAATCGGCAGGAAAATGATCCGACAAATGTACCGGATGAGAATACTTATATAGACCTTCTCCTGCTGATGCGCAGAGTCGGAATACATTTTCAACAGATGTGCAGGATTCCGGCAGGGGAGTTTACTACTCTTATGATGCTGGGAAGAGCGGAGAAAGACGGTCAGAAGATTATGCCCTCCGACCTGGGAAGAAAGATGAGACTTTCCAGACCGGCGGTTTCCAGGATGCTTCATAACCTGGAGAATAAGGGCTACATCTGTAAGAAGAACAACAGAAGAGACCACAGGTATGTCACTCTTGAAATAACCGAAAAGGGCCTGGCTATGCTGAATGAGGAGCTGGAGCGCAGCAGGAAGATCCTCAGCCGGGTTGTTGACCGGATGGGAGTGAAGGATATGAGCAGACTGCTCCATTACAACAGAATCTTCTGCAACTGCCTGGCGGAGGAAATCCACGAATACAACTGACAGCAGAAGATAAAAGTCATAAAAAACGCGAAAGACCGGTAAAAGGTCTTTCGCGACTTTTTTATGATCAGTATTTCTTTATATAACGGTCAAGAGCTTCCAGAAGTGAATTTTCGGCTGACAGGCTGTACCTGGCACTGTAACGGCATATCTGGAAAAGGAGTGCTCCCAGCTTTGCGGAAAGGAGTGCACTGTCTTCGCTTCTTCCGCTGCAGGCCATGAGTTCGATCAGGGCTGTCAGCATATCCTTAAAGATTTCGTCAGTCTCCATGGATATAAGCTGCCGGCGGCCGGCCTTTTTGGTGATCTTCTGTCCGCGGATCAGGGCGGGGAAAGCAGCGGGAACCGCGTCGAATTCAGCCCTTGGGGAAGACGATGCCTGTCCGTGCTCTTCTGTTTTAATGCGCTCCCAGTCTGTCTGCTGCTGCTCATA
>CACZQE010000325.1 GCA_902783205.1 uncultured Lachnospiraceae bacterium
CAGATCAATATGTTTCTTTTTGTATAGTACTGTCTCATGACTCCTTCTCCAGGTCTTTCTTATCCTGTCCGTACACCGCCTGCACCCTCTGTTTGAGGAGGCGGAGGCAGCGCATCATATTGATTCTCTTATTCAGCATATCTCCCAGACTGCCGTGCTTAAGGTCTGTCACATTGGCCTGATGTCTCCTGTAAAAAAGAAGGGGCTCATCGATCAGAACGACTTTCCCCATCTGCTCGGCCGCCATGCCGATCCAGAAGTCATGCATATACATTTCCCCGGGGATCGGGCAGACCACGGGAACCAGTTCCCTGCGGAAGGCCATACAGCATCCCATGTAACTGTTGCGGATCACGTTCTTTATCATACCGGTCCTGCTGGCTCTCCAGGAAAAGACGGAAGGCTCCTTCAGAAACTTTCCCTCCTGGTTCATCAGCTGGGCATCGTGGAGGACAGCCATCACCTGTGGATCCTCAAATGCTTCCGTCACCCGGCTGACCTTGCCGGCTGCCCACACATCATCCTGGTCGGACAGGAATATAATGTCCCCTTTGCATTTTCGGAGGATATAGTCAAAATTCCTGACAACTCCCCTGCCCGGTCCCTTCAGGAGCCGCACCCGGCTGTCTTCCCCGGCGATCTGCTCCAGCAGGGGCATGGATCCGTCCGAAGCGTCATCCACGGAAATGATCAGTTCGTCCTTCTCATCCAGCTGGGGGAGAATACTGTCCGTTTGCTCCTTTATATAGGCGCCCCCGTTATAATAGGCAAGTGCTACAGATATTTTCATGTAAGACATCCCTTCCCTTCGTGTCAAATGTGTATCAGAGAATGATTTCTTCCTCTTCCTTTTTCTTCCTCGCCGCCAGGATTCTGGCCTTTTCCTCCTCGGAAAGGTCTCCTTCCTCCAGCAGCCGGTCATAATCTTTCGTACTCTTTGTCAGGTTATCACCCAGAAAGACCTTTACAACCTGATCATCCGGATTGCCGATCACAGATCCCATATTTTACGCTCCTTTCATCAAGAGGGCCGGTCCATCTGGCCGGCCAGGTAATTGACAAATTGCTGGGCCGTTCTTCCGGAAATCCCGCCGTGGGACAGTTCCCACTTATGCGCCTCGGAACAGAGCTCCTCGTCAGAGAGGGTGATCTGGGGATGGCGGGCCGCGAGATTCCTTACGATCTCATAATATTCTTTCTGATTAGGCTTCATGTAAGCGATGGTAATACCGAAGCGGGCAACCAGAGAAAGCTTCTCCTGCATGGTGTCTGACCGGTGCAGTTCATCATCCCTGTCACTGCGGTCGGACCAGGTTTCACGGATCAGATGGCGCCTGTTAGAGGTAGCGTAGATCAGGACATTGTCGGGCCTGGTCTCCATGCCTCCTTCAATCACAGCCTTCAGATACTTGTAATCCGTCTCGAAATCTTCGAAGGACAGATCGTCCATGTAGATAATAAAGCGATAGTTCCTGTTCTTGATATGACTGATCACCCGGGACAGGTCCTTGAACTCATGCTTGTAGATCTCGATCATCCGCAGGCCCCGGTCGTAATACTGATTCAGGATGGCTTTGATGCTGGTGGATTTACCCGTTCCGGCATCTCCGTAAAGCAGGCAGTTATTGGCGAGCCTTCCGCTTACAAAGGCCTCCGTATTCTCGATCAGCTTCTTTTTCTGAATCTCATAACCGGTCAGGTCATCCAGCACTACCTTGTCCATGTTCTTAATGGGAATAAACTCCAGCTCCCCCCGTTCCCGGGAAAGCCTGAAAGCCTTGTTCAGACCGAACATTCCCACACCGTAGTCCCTGTAGAATCCTACCACGGCATCAAAGAAAGTGTCCACATCCGGAGCCGCAGCCAGTTTTTCGGACAGGGCCCGGACCTTTTCACTCACATTTATGTTATACATCTGCTCCTTTTTCCCGATGGCCCGGTATGAAAGCAGAGTGGAGAAACAGTCGATCCCCAGGGTTTCCTCCAGAGGTCTGAAATCATAGGCGAAGAGGTCCATGAACATACGGAAATCATTTTTCGCAAAGTGATTGACCGTACCGTCATTGGCTCCCACCTTCTCGCTGGTCAGTGTGAAGGAGTTTTCGTTGGTCACCAGGACATAGGTCAGATAATTGTGCCAGAGATTCTTGTCAAATCCGTATGTGGTCCCCAGATCCAGCAGCCGTTTGACTTCCCGGTAGATACGGGCGATCAGGTCTTCATCCCTGTAATGACAGCTGTCAAATGTCCTGAAAATGTCCGACAGCCTGCTTAAAATACTGTCCTCGCCCAGATTATTGTAGATGATCAGTTTGGAAATGATCCGATACATTTAAGCTTCCTCCCCGCCCGGGTTACCGGCTTCTTTCTTCTTATTCTCAATTTCCTCAAGAAGACTGTCGATATTCAGCTCTTTCATCTGGCCGGCGAACTTCTTCTTGAGATCTGAGATACTGCTTTTGGCCTTATCCCGGTCCCCGTCGAAAGCCTCATATCCTTCAAAGGTGGAGATGGTAGGCTGATCAGGATCTCTCTGCTCCCTGTTGGCGATCAGCTCCAGGCCGGGCCATGCAAACTGGGGTTTCTCCTCATGTACCCTGCCGGCCCTTAGATCCTCCAGAGTGATCAGGCCGGGATAGGCATATTTGGGTCTGTAATCCGGCATGGCAAAGACCTCAAAGCAATCTGTGATCTTGATCCCGGACAGGTCATCCGGCAGGCCTTTTTTCAGATACTGGGGAAAATGATCTTTATAAAACTCGTAGATCACCTGCTTGACCACCGGGTCATGCAGGCTGCTCTCTGTCTTCTCGTCATTGATATAAATGTAATAGCGGTCCAGATAGGGCAGCACCCGCATTTCGGAAGTGATGGATGTCACCTCCGGCACGGAAGGATAGGAAACCTCTTTCTTGCGGAAGGTTCTCTTCCCGTCCTTCCATTCAGTGATTCCCTCCATATTATATTTATCCATTTCAAAATAGAGACTTTTGAGTAAAGAAAATTCATACATAATACTGTTTCCTCCGGCAGGTCTTCCCTGCCTGTTCCATTAAGGCAATTGCTCTGTTTCAGGTATTCTATTTTAACATTTTCCCTCTCTTTTTTCTACATTTACTTGACAGATAAAAGGAAAACCGCTCTCCTTCTCATTGCCGAATGGTCTTCTGAATGATACAATAATTCATCATAAGAAAAAGAAAGTCCTGCCAGAGGCAGGCCGGAAAGGATTCCCCATGACAAAGACTTCTGAATTCCTCACTCTTCTCCGCCAGTACCGGGGTGTGATCGGAAATATCCGGGTCAATGAAGACCTTTTTATTACATTTGATTCTGTATGGTTCAACTATTACGAGTCGGATGACGAGATCCAGTTTGCTCTGCAGAACCAGGAAGGGCATGTGGCCATCTCCCACATTGTCTCTTACGACAGAATTCCCGATGATGAGCTTTTTGAAAATGCCGTGTCAGGCTACGATTGCACGACAGCCACCGGCATTCAGGCATCCTTCTTCTGTTACAATCCCCGCAACCATTAAAAAAGGTGCGGTACACCTTCCGGACCGTCTGACCGGCCCTGAAAGTGTCCGCACCCTTTTTTGTTATTTCCTGTTTTACACAGCTTTATACGTCTTCGATCATCCCGACTCTTCTCTCATGTCTTCCGGTCCCTGCATAGACCGCGTCAAGCCAGGCTGTGACGATCGCTTTGGCAGTCTCGAGGCCGATGATCCTGGAACCGAAGGCAATGATATTGGCATTATTATGCTCTTTGGTCAGTCTGGCCGATACCGGCTCGCTTACGACTGCCGCACGTATGCCTTTCACTTTATTGGCTGCCAGAGAAATGCCGATTCCTGTTCCGCAGATCAGTACCCCCGCATCCACCTCGCCGTCGGCCACTGCGTGTCCTACTTTATGTCCGTAGATCGGATAGTCCACTCTCTCTTCCGTATCTGTTCCGTAATTGATTACTTTATAGCCTTTTTCTTCCAGAAATTCTTTGATGGCAAACTTCATCTTCACGGAAGAATGGTCATTGGCAATTCCGATCACTTTGATTTCAGACAATTATGTCACCCCCCTGTAAAGTCGGATATTACAGCTGTCTGCTGTGTATCACGGTATTAATTGTTGTGATCTACTACTTTATGAACAATATCTCTCATCTGCGGCCATGTCTCCATGTAGCGATCCATGTAGAACTTATATTTCTCATGGTCTGCCATGTTCGGAGTAAAGGTCTTGTCCACTCTTACCAGAGTCTTTGCTGCTTCTGAGAAATCTTTGAAGAGGCCTGCGCCTACGGAAGCGATGATGGCGTCACCCAGGCATCCTGCACTCTGGTTCTCAACAGTTGTATACATGGGAACACCGATGATATCACAGTGCATCTGCATCCAGAAATCAGATGTACAGATTCCGCCTGCAGCATAGATTTCCTTAACATCATAGCCTGCTTCCTTCATACTTACGATACAGTGATTTGCGCCGTAAGCAACACCCTCGTATACCGCTCTTGCGATATGTGCGGTTGTGGTACCGATGGATAAGCCCCAGAAGATTCCACGAGCCTTGGAGTCAGCATAAGGAGCACGGTTGCCCTGGAAGTCGGAGTTCATGACAACACCTTCGCATCCGATCGGGATAGCAGCTGCCTTCTCTGTGATCAGATCATAGATGTTCATCTCACGCTCTGTTGCTTCCTGCAGCCAGGAACCCGGAAGAAGGTTGTTTCTGAACCATGTAAGGATTGCGCCGGAAGATGTCTGTCCGCCCTCAAGAAGGCTGGTTCCCTCGTACATACAGTTGGGATATGTTCCGTTTACACCGTCCTCGTGGAAATCTGTTTCGGAAAGTCCGAGCAGACAGCTGGATGTTCCGCCGATCAGGGTCATTCCGTTGGGATTCACACCGCCGACACCAAACATACATGCGTTACAGTCTGCAGTTCCCTCTACAACGATGGTCTTCTCGGAAAGACCGAATGCCTTGGAAGCTTCGGGGCTTACCGGACCGATCACAGCGCCTACAGGAAGGATTTCTTCCGGAACCTTGTCCAGCCAGTCTTCGATACCTACTGCCTCAAGGAGATCCTTGGGATAGCCGCCGTTTCTGTCGTCATAGTTCCAGCGGAATGCAGCGATGGATTTACATACGGTAAGCTTGCCGGTCAGCTGAAGGTTCAGCCAGTCTTCGAAATCAAAGATTGTTTTAGCCTTCTCCCATACCTCAGGCTGGTTTCTCTTTGTCCACATCAGCTTGGGAATCATGGTGTCCGCGCGGAAGCTGGGTTTGTAGAATCTGGTTGCAGCGAACTTATCACGGATCGTATCGATCTCAGCTGCTTCCTGGGCAGCACGTACATCCGGCCATAACATGGGTTTGCGGACGGATTCGTTGTTCTCATCCAGGAATACGATCGTGCTGGTGGTCGCGTCACAGGTAACTGCAACGATATCGTCAGGATTAACACCGGATTTCTTGATGGCACCGGGGATTGCTTTCTTCAGCGCTGCGTACCATTCCTTGTCATCCTGCTCTGCCCATCCGTTCTGGGGATAGGTTGTCGGATACTCAGCGATATCATATGCTCTGTTCTGTCCTCTTAAGTCGAAAATAGCGACACGGACACTACCTGTACCACAGTCAATACCCATTAAATACTTCATCTTGTAACTCCCTTCTTGTTAATGCATTTATAAATAAGCTTTTACGGTTTCATATACGCCTTTGCCATCCAGTCCGTACTTCTCAAGAAGCTTTACAGCCGGGCCGGAAACACCGAATTCATCATTGATGCCGATTCGTTTCAGCGGAACCGGTGCCACTTCTCCGAGGACTTCTGCCACAGCGCCGCCCAGTCCGCCGATTACAGAGTGCTCTTCAACCGTGACTACCTTGCCTGTCTTCTTTGCGGAAGCAGCCAGAAGTTCCTTGTCAATGGGCTTGATGGTATGAATGTTGATTACCTCAGCGCTGATTCCGTCAGCTGCGAGCATGTCTGCCGCCTCCAGTGCGGAGCTGACGCAAAGTCCTGTGGCAACAAGTGTTACATCCGTACCCTCTTTCAGTACCACGCCCTTGCCTACTTCAAATTTATAGTCAGGCCTGTCATTGATCACCGGCACTGCCAGTCTTCCGAACCTCAGATAAACAGGGCCTTCCATCTCATATGCAGCTCTGACTGCTGCTTTTGCCTCCACATCGTCCGACGGGGAGATGATCGTCATACCCGGAATGGTTCTCATCAGGGCGATATCCTCATTACACTGATGGGTCGCGCCGTCTTCACCGACGGAAATTCCTGCATGTGTAGCGCCGATTTTTACATTCAATCCCGGATAGCCGATGGAATTTCTTACCTGCTCAAATGCACGTCCTGCCGCGAACATGGCAAATGTGCTCGCAAAGGGAACAAGTCCTGTGGTGGAAAGTCCTGCTGCGATACCCATCATGTTGCACTCTGCGATACCGCAGTCGATATGTCTTTCGGGAAATACCTTTTTAAATGTACCACTCTTTGTAGCTGCAGCAAGGTCAGCATCCAGCACTACAAGATTGTCATGCTCTTTTCCCAGTTCTGCCAGCGCTTCTCCATAACTCTGTCTTGTTGCGACTTTCTTTACTTCTGACATTTATGCTTCCCCCGCTTTCTCAAGTTCTGCCATGGCAGTTGCAAACTGCTCGTCATTGGGTGCCGATCCATGCCAGGATACCTGGTTTTCCATAAAGGAAACGCCCTTACCCTTGACAGTCTTCATAATGATCGCTGTCGGCTGTCCTTTCACACCGCGTGCTTCCTTAAATGCGTCCGCCAGCTGCTGCATGTCATTTCCGTCCTCCACGTTGATCACATGGAAGTTAAATGCCTCAAATTTCTTATCGATCGGATAGGGAGAACATACCTCCGTGATGGGTCCGTCGATCTGAAGATTGTTGTTGTCCACGATCACAACCAGATTGTCAAGCTTTCTTGCTCCTGCAAACATGGCAGCCTCCCATACCTGGCCTTCCTGGATTTCTCCGTCACCCAGGAGTGTGTATGTACGGAAAGACTTGTTCTGAAGCTTTGCACCCATAGCCATTCCGACTGCTGCCGAGATTCCCTGTCCCAGGGATCCGCTTGACATGTCTACGCCGGGAGTATGGGCAATACAGGGATGGCCCTGCAGATGGGATCCGATATGACGAAGGGTCTCCAGGTCGGATACGGGGAAATAACCTCTGTTGGCAAGTACGGAATAGAGGCCCGGTGCCGTATGTCCCTTGGAAAGGACGAAGCGGTCTCTGTCAGGATTCTTCGGATCTTTGGGATCAATGTTCATTTCTTCAAAATAAAGATAGGTAAATACGTCAGCTGCTGAAAGGGAGCCGCCCGGATGTCCGGACTTTGCCGCATGTGTGCCGACGATGATTCCCTTACGCACTTCATTTGCTTTCAGTTTCAGTTCTCTGATATCCATATTGTCCTCCAGCATGCGTTTTACTCACCAAATACGGCGATATAGTCTTTCTTGAACTTCTCGATTCCCTGATCTGTCAGAGGATGTTTTGTCATCTGTTCGATTACCTTGTAGGGAACAGTAGCGATGTCAGCACCTGCCAGTGCGCAGTCCGTCACATGGATGGGAGTTCTCACGCTGGCTGCGATAATCTGTGTATCAATACCGGCAACATCGAAGATCTCCGCGATCTCACGGATCAGGTCAACGCCGCGTACATTGATGTCGTCCAGTCTTCCCAGGAAGGGAGACACATAGGTAGCGCCTGCTCTTGCCGCAAGAAGTGCCTGGTTGGCGGAGAAGATCAGTGTCAGGTTGGTCTTGATTCCTTCTGCAGTGCAGGCCTTACATGCCTTGAGACCTTCTGCAGTCATGGGGATCTTAACAACCATGTTGGGATGAATGGCTGCGATTTCCCGCGCTTCTTTGATCATGGTTTCAGCGTCTGTTGTGGTCGCTTTGACCTCACCACTGATGGGGCCGTCTACGATACTCGCGATTTCCTTGATTACCTCGTTAAAGTCCCTTCCTTCTTTGGCAATCAGAGAAGGATTGGTCGTAACGCCGCAGATCACACCCATGTCATTGGCTTTACGGATGTCATCCACATTTGCCGTGTCAATAAAGAATCTCATAATGCATCCCTCCGTTCAGAATTGTTATTATTTGTTCTCGTAATCGTAAACTGCCTGTACTTTGTCAACGGAACGGCAGTTGGGATCCCACTCTACACTGAGATACTCTTTTAAGATGCACTCAGCCAGTTTGATTCCCACTACCTGTGAACCCATGGTGATGATGTTGGCATGGTTGGACAGTTCTGCTCTCTGTGCCTGATATACATCATGGACACATGCCGCGTAAGCGCCCTTCACCTTGTTGGCAGCGATGGAGACACCGATTCCTGTACCGCAGACGATAATACCTCTGTCATACTCGCCTGCAGCCACAGCCTCTGCCACCTTGATGGCAGTGTTGGCGTAAATGGGGTCGTCGCTTCCGAAATCCTCTACTTCATGTCCCAGTTCCTTTGCGTAATCCATCAGATGCAGCTTGAAAGAATCTGCGTTGGGATCACATCCAAATGCTAACTTCATAATGTAACCTCCTTTATGTGCTGTATGCCTTTATGTGAATTCTTTGTTCTCTCAGTCGTAGATCTCTTTTGTGATTGTTTCGGCAATGTCCTCAAGTCTTCCGTTATCCTTTGCAAA
>CACZQE010000326.1 GCA_902783205.1 uncultured Lachnospiraceae bacterium
AACAGCCTCACGATAATCGTGAATATAATAATGCAGATACCGATGTTCTGAATTCCCACTGCGTTAAGAGCATTGAAAATAAACTGCATTATATATCCGAGCAGAATAGCAATCCAGCCGATAATCGGCGTGGACGACTGGGTCAGTATCATAATTAACAGTCCTCCTTGATTTACGGAACCGGGTCGTATCCACCCTTTGAAAACGGATTGCACCGAATGATTCTCCACAGTGCGAGGAGACCTCCCTTGACGGCGCCATGCTTTTCAATCGCCTCAATGGCATACTGGGAGCAGGTTGGCGTATAAACACAGGTTGACCTGCCCTTCAAAGGGGATAGATACTTCTGATAAAAACGAATTATTCTGACAAGAACTTTCTTCATTTCGAATCTTTGACCTTCAGTAAATGATGCAGCTTCAGCAAATGGAAAACATCATTTTCCATCGAATGATAGTTCATGCCCTTCGTCGAAGGACGCGCGACTATTACAATGTCATATCCGGACATGATCTTATCCTGATTCAGCCGGAACACCTCCCGGATCACCCTTGTGACCCTGTGGCGTACGACACTGTTTCCAACTTTTTTACTGACAGAAATCCCTACTCTGCTGCCCGGTCTGCTACTCTCCAGCACAATCATGACCAGACTGCGGTTTGCTTTGGACCGCCCCTGCCGGTAAACAGCCTGGAATTCCCGATTCTTCTTTAAAGACTCATATTTCTTTAACAATCTTTCTCACCTGCCAAATGAATGAGAAAAGAAAAGGCCACAAAACTGCGACCTATGCTGACAATTTATTTCTACCTTTTGCTCTTCTTCTTGCTAATACTTTTCTGCCGTTAGCTGTGCTCATTCTTTTTCTGAATCCGTGCTCTTTCTTTCTCTGACGCTTTTTAGGCTGGTATGTCATCTTCATAGCAGAAGCCACCTCCTTATCCAAAAATTTCTCTGTACTGCTGAAAAGGCATCATGTCTATTATATTTAAAAATGTATTTGCCGTCAAGAAATACTTTAATTAATTTAAATGAGCCATTTATGCACATTAATCCACCGTAAATCCACCACTTGTCCACATAATGTGTATAAAATGTTGATAACTGTCATTTTTATACACATTTATCCTTATTAATATATGTAATAACACGAAATTATACACTGTCTCCTCTTGTTGAAATGTGGAATGATTTTTTACACATATATCCTGAAGCAGAGTCTCTTTATTTTACTCTCTTCTCTGATTACATGGAGCTGATTTTTATATTGAAAATTACGCTTTTCTGATATAATATTATAAGGTAACTCTTTTTTCTGAAACGGAGCATATAATAATGAAGGAATTAATTAAATCAAAATGGGATGAAATACTTCGGGTTCTTGTAGAGCAGAACGAAGTGTCGGAGGTAGCCATGACAACATGGATCAAACCTCTTGAACTTCTTTCCGTGGACAGAGACTCTGTCACCTTTTACGTAGTACAGGGAGCCAGGGGTATTGAGTTTATAAAACATAAATACTATGACCTTATCCTGGCCATGGCTATTGAACAGGTAACCGGAAAGAAGTATGACGTGCTTCTTACCGACTCCCTGTCCGGAAAGACAGAAGAGAAGAAATCTGCAGCCATTCCGGCAGCCAGTCAGGAATTCGCAAGCAACTTAAATCCCCGTTATACTTTTGATACATTTGTCGTAGGACCGACCAACAAGATGGCTCATGCAGTATCGGTGGCAGTTGCTGAATCACCCGGACTTTCTTATAATCCTCTTTTCCTCTACGGAGGTGCGGGACTTGGGAAAACCCACCTGATGCATTCAATCGCTCATCATATCATACAGATGCAGCCCAATCTTAGAGTACTGTATGTGACGTCCGAGAAGTTCACCAATGAGCTGATCGACTCCCTCAAGCACGACAAGAATAAAGAGTTCCGGGACAAATACCGCAACATTGATATTCTTCTTATCGATGATATACAGTTTATCATCGGAAAGGAAAGTACCCAGGAAGAGTTCTTCCATACTTTCAATGAGCTGCATGAGGCAAAAAAGCAGATTGTCATTTCTTCCGATAAGCATCCAAAGGAAATTGCCACACTGGAAGAGAGGCTTCGTTCCCGTTTTGAATGGGGAATCACGGTAGATATCCAGCCGCCGGACTATGAAACCAAAATGGCAATCCTTAATAAAAGGGCCGAGCTCGACCACCTGGATATCAGGAGCGATGTCATGGAATATGTTGCCAACAACATCAATTCCAATATCCGTGAACTGGAAGGTGCCCTCAATAAGATCTGCGTATTTTCAAAGCTTGAAAACAAGCCCATTACTCTCGATCTTGCCGAGAAGGCTCTGAAAGACACCATTGAGAATCAGAGAGAAATTACACCTTCTTTCATTCTTGATACAGTTGCGGACCATTACAATATCACCGTAGAAGAGATACTTTCCAAGAAAAAGAACAAGGAAATCGCTCTTCCCAGACAGATCTGCATGTACCTTTGCAGAAAGTATACCAACGAATCTCTGCAAAATGTTGGCCGTATCCTGGGTAACCGTGACCACACCACTGTAATGCACGGCTTTGAAAAGATCGGGAAATCCATTGATACAGACGAGATTCTGAAAAACAATATTGAAATACTGACCAAGAAAATCAATCCTCCTGTATAAGAATCAGGAGGGAAAAGGAATCTGATTGATTATATATACCATATATATATATAGGAAGATTCCTTTTTATTTTTGTTTTTCCCTTCCACAATATGACGGGGATTTCCTGTGGATTGGCTGTGGATAGAATTATGTAATATTTTTCCTGTGGATAAGCACCTCTTTTCAGGTATCTTTTCCACATAGGTTTACACAGGGTTATCCTTTCCGCATACTTGCTGATACTGCCGTCTTTAAGACCTGTACACAGAATCCACAGCCCCTACTACTACTGCTACGGATTGTTTTATATTTATTTATACATTTCCCGTGTAAAGGAGTTATACACAATTATGAAAGTTATTCTTCAGAAGAATCATTTAATGAACGCCATTAATATTGTTTCCCGCGCCATTGCTTCCAATTCCCCCATGGAAATTCTGGAATGTATCCTGGTGGAGACCACACCGGACGATGTACGCCTGATTGCCAATGATACGGAGCTTGCTATTGAAACCCATATTCCCGCCATGATCGAGGTTCCGGGAAAGATTGCTCTGAAAGCAAGGTTTTTTTCCGATGTGATCAGAAAACTTCCTGACAGCGAGCTTGTAATCGAAACAGATGAAAAGGGAATGACCAGTATCACCTGTGAAAAGATTCATTTTAATATCGGCGGAATGACGGGAGATGATTTTTCAAGACTTCCCCAGGTGGAAAAGGACAAAAAGGTGGTTATGTCCCAGTTTGATTTTAAGGAGATGATTCGTCAGACCATTTTCTCCGTTTCAGATAATGCCAACAGCAGACTGATGACAGGAGAACTTCTGAGTATCAGTGATAATGTTCTGACAGTGACTTCTCTGGACGGACACAGGATTTCCGTAAGAAAGAAAGAACTTGCCGGTTCCAATGAGGACATGGAAGTAATCGTTCCCGGCAAGACCCTTTCCGAAGTCAGCAGAATACTGCCCGGAGAGGCTGAGGATGAAGTAAGTCTTTATGTGACTGAGAATCACATTTTATTTGAGTTTGAGCAGACAAAGGTTGTTTCCCGTCTTCTGGAAGGAAAGTTCTATAATATCACCCAGATGCTTTCTGCTGATTATGAGACAAAAGTCATTGTTAACAAGAATCAGTTCCATCAGTGTCTGGACCGGTCTACACTTTTTGTAAGAGATTCCTCCAGAAAACCGGTTATTATGAAGTTTGCGGGAGATCAGATGGATCTGACCATAGCATCCCAGTTCGGATCTATGAATGACCAGCTGCAGATTGTCAAGGAAGGAAAAGACCTGACCATAGGATTTGATCCCAAGTTCCTTGTTGATGCCCTTCGTGTAATTGATGATGAGGAAGTATCTCTTTATCTGATCAATCCCATCGCACCCTGTATCATCCGGAATGATGACGGGAGTTATTTCTATCTGATTCTACCCATCAATGTCAACAATAATTATGCCTGATTAAAAAGAGGAATATAATGGATACACTTGTACTGAGAGATGATTATATCAAGCTTGGCCAGGCTTTGAAGGCAGCAGGCTATGTATCATCAGGAATCGATGCCAAAATCGTGATCACAGAAGGTCTGGTCAAGGTTAACGGAGAGACGGAAGTCCGCCGCGGGGCCAAGCTTTATGCCGGCGCAGTTGTAGAATACGACGGCCATACCCTGACCATTACGGACCATGAGGCCTGAAGCAGAGAGGAGAGACAGTTATGTTTGTCGAATCAATTGAATTATCTCATTACCGTAATATTGATTCGGCAAGAGTGGAATTTTCGCCGGGAATAAATATTTTTTTCGGGGATAATGCCCAGGGTAAGACGAATCTTCTGGAAGCAATATATATGTGCGGGACTTCCAGATCCCACAGGGGCAGCAAAGACCGCGAACTGATTGCTTTTGAAGAAGATGAAGCCCACATCCTTATGGAGTTTATGAAAAAGAAACTGTCCAGAAGGGTGGATGTACACCTGCGGCGTAACAAGTCAAAGGGAATTGCGGTGGACGGCAGCGTGATCCGACGTTCCTCGGATCTGATGGGTCTTTTACCCATGGTTTTCTTTTCTCCCGAAGACCTGTCTATTATAAAAAACGGCCCTGCCGGAAGAAGAAAGTTCCTTGATATGGAAATGAGCCAGCTGGACAGAGCCTACCTTTCATCTCTGATCCAGTATAACAGGATCTTATCCGAAAGGAATCAGCTTTTAAAGCAGATTCAGGATCATCCCTCTCTGATCGAGACTCTGGACGGATGGGATATGCAGCTGGTGAAAAACGGATGTGACCTGATCAGGAAAAGGGAAAGGTTTGTCCGCTATATCAGTAAAGAGTCCGGCAGTATTCATCACGACCTGACCGGGGGCAGGGAAAAACTGCAGGTTACCTATGATAAAAATGTGGAAGAGGACGCATTTTATCGTATTGTAGAGGAAAACAGAAAAAAAGATATCATTAACGGTACGACATCGGCAGGTCCCCACAGGGACGATCTTAAGCTGACAGCCGACGGAATCGATATAAGAAGGTTCGGCTCCCAGGGACAGCAGCGTACTGCTGCCATTTCATTAAAGCTTTCGGAAATCAGGCTGATTGAAAATATGACCGGTGAGAAGCCGGTCCTTCTCCTGGATGATGTTCTTTCGGAGCTGGATTCCAACCGACAGCACTGGCTTATGGATTCCATGAAGGATATACAGATCATGGTAACCTGTACGGGACTGGAGGAATTTATTAACCGCAGAATCAAGATGGACCGCCTTTTTAAGGTGGAAAAAGGAAAGATTGAATTTGTTAATAATTCCACAAATATTGGCTTAAAATGTTGAATAAAAGCATGAAAATATGGTATAATATTATAATAAATTAACCTGGAAAATGTCATGAACACAGTGTTTTTTGACATGAAATCCGTAATTTGCTCATAATTTGATGGGGTGAATATTGAATGAAGAAAAAGCAAAATAAGACCGGACAGGAATACGGTGCTGATCAGATTCAAATACTGGAAGGGCTGGAAGCTGTCCGGAAAAGACCAGGAATGTATATAGGCAGTACCTCATCAAAGGGTCTTCATCATCTGGTCTACGAGATCGTCGATAATTCGGTTGACGAAGCTCTTGCCGGCTATTGTAACAGAGTGGATGTCAAGATACATCCTGATAATTCTGTAACAGTCAGGGATAACGGAAGAGGTATCCCCGTCGGTATTAACCATAAAGCCGGACGTCCGGCAGTTGAGGTTGTATTTACAGTGCTGCATGCGGGCGGCAAGTTCGGCGGAGGAGGATATAAGGTATCCGGCGGACTGCACGGTGTGGGCGCTTCGGTTGTAAATGCTCTGTCCGAATGGCTGCAGGTGGATATCTGGAATGACGGAAAGATATACCGGCAGAGATATGAGAGAGGCGCTGTCAAGACTCCTCTGGAGATCGTGGGTTATACAGAAAAAAGGGGTACGGAAGTAACATTTCTCCCCGATAAACTGATTTTTGAGGAGACGGTCTTCGATTTCGATATATTAAGACAGAGACTTCGGGAAATGGCTTTCCTGACAAAAGGCCTCAAGATTACACTGACAGATGAGAGGGAAGAGGAACCCAGAAAGGTTACTTTCCACTATGAGGGCGGTATCCGCGAATATGTCGAATATCTGAACCACAGCAGGGAGCCCCTCTACAAAGATGTTATTTACTGTGAAGGCACCAAGAGGGGAGTTGTTGTTGAAGTTGCCATGCAGCATAATGACAGCTACAACGAAGGTGTTTACTCATTTGTAAATAATATCAATACGCCTGAAGGCGGTACTCACCTGGTCGGCTTCCGGTCGGCTCTTACCAAGACATTTAATGATTATGCCAGAAAGGCAAGACTTTTAAAGGACAATGAACAGAACTTAAGCGGTGAGGATATCAGGGAAGGCCTTGTTGCCATTATCAGTATTAAGATATCCGAACCCCAGTTTGAAGGACAGACCAAGCAGAAGCTGGGTAACTCAGAGGCAAGAAGAGCTGTGGAAAGTGTAGTGAGCGAACAGCTTACCTACTATCTGGAGCAGAATCCCTCTGTGGCAAAGCAGATCTGCGAGAAGGCCATCCTTGCCCAGAGAGCAAGAGAAGCCGCCAGAAAGGCAAGGGATTTTACAAGAAGAAAGTCCGCTCTGGAAACAATGAGTCTTCCAGGAAAGCTGGCTGACTGTTCCGATAAAGATCCTTCCAAATGTGAAATCTTCATCGTAGAGGGTGATTCCGCCGGCGGTTCCGCAAAGACGGCAAGAAGCCGGGCAACCCAGGCTATTCTTCCCCTTCGCGGAAAGATTCTGAATGTTGAGAAGGCAAGACCGGAAAGAATCCTCGGAAATGAGGAAATCCGGGCTATGATCACGGCCTTCGGCACGGGAATCCAGGATGATTTCAATATTGAACAGCTTCGCTATGATAAGATCATCATCATGACGGATGCCGATGTGGACGGAGCCCATATCGCCACTCTTCTTCTGACGTTCTTATACAGGTTTATGCCGGAACTGATCCGTACAGGACATGTCTATCTGGCACAGCCGCCTCTCTTCAAGATAGAGAAGAATAAAAAGGTATGGTACGCTTATGACGATAATGAGCTGAA
>CACZQE010000327.1 GCA_902783205.1 uncultured Lachnospiraceae bacterium
GACAGTCTCCGTATCAGGATACCGCTGACCAGGCCGATCAGAGTGCCTGCTGCCAGCCCGGCTATGATCAGGAATGGCAGATAGTAGATGAGGGCCGACATGCCCAGGACCGCCATGGCCACCAGGATCTGTCCCACATTGTGGAAGACCCCGCCCGCTATACTGACGCCGGTCACAGAAAAAAGGCCTGTCTTTCTGAGCAGGACCATGACCGCCATACTGAGAATTGCCCCGGCAAAACTGTAGGTTATGGAAAATGCATTTCCAAAAAGGAGTCCGGCAAGCAGGATCCTGGCACATGTTACTGCGCAGGCCGCCTGCAGTCCGACTGTGTAGAGAAGAACCATGGTCACCAGATTGGCAAGACCCATCTTGACACCGGGGATCCCGGGGCTTACGGGAATCAGACGCTCCAGCCAGGAGGCCACCAGGGCCAGGGCCAGAAAGAGTCCGTAAAGGGCCGCCTTTTTGCTTGTCCTTCTATTGCTTTGTCCGCCTCTTTTTTCCGTCATGCCATCCACCTGCCGGAAGCGCCGCAGGGAAGTGCCAGTCCGCTGTCCGTCACAGGCAGTCCGACCTCATCCGCTTCCACTCTTCCGCCGTGCCGGCTCTCTATGATACTGCCCAGCATATATTTAAGGACAGCCGGCTGCAGTCCTGTCGTGTAGGAATTGATCAGGAAGAAAGAGGGATGGTCGGAAAGGAGCTTCTCGCAAAGGCAGATCAGGTCATAGACTTTATCTTCGATCTTCCAGATCTCTCCCTTGGGGCCCCGCCCGTAGGAAGGAGGATCCATGATGATACCTTCATAATGATTGCCCCGGCGGATCTCCCGTTCAACAAACTTGACGCAGTCGTCCACCAGCCACCTTACCGGCGCACCGGAAAGACCGGAGGCTGCCGCATTTTCCTTTGCCCATCCTACCATGCCTTTGGATGCGTCCACATGCACGACCGATGCCCCGGCAGCAGCCGCGCTTAAGGTCGCGCCGCCGGTGTAGGCAAAGAGATTTAAGACTCTGACTTCTCTGCCGGCCGCTTTTTCAGCCCGGATCCGCTCCGAGAACCAGTCCCAGTTGACCGCCTGCTCCGGAAAGAGACCCGTGTGTTTGAACTGGAAAGGCTTGAGGCCAAAGGTCAGATCCCGGTAATGAATCTGCCACTGCTCGGGAAGGTCAAAGAATTCCCATGAGCCGCCGCCCTTTTTACTGCGGTGGTAGTGAGCGTTGAGCCGCTTCCATCTTCTGTCCTTTTTAGGGGTTTTCCAGATTACCTGGGGATCCGGGCGCAGCAAAATGTATTTCCCCCACCGTTCCAGCTTTTCTCCGGCGCTTGTATCTATTACTTCGTATTCTTTCCACTGGTCAGCCAGCCACATAAATGTGCCTCCTTTGATCGCTTTGCAAAAAAAACCGCCGCAAAAAAAGCATACGGCCTGAGCAGCCTATCCTTCTTCCGCGGCAGCGGTTTCTGCGTTTACATGAAGTCTATTTGCCTTCCCACAGTCCGTGAAGGTTGCAGTACTCGATTGCGGAAATGAACTCGTCTCCGTCACCAAGTGTGAAAACAGCTTCCGGCTTGTCGGCAGGTGTAAGGTACTTGATCTGTCCGCCATTGGATGTATTGATGGCGATGAACTGGATGTAGTGTGCGTCCATCATGGGATGCTCAACGGATCCGACCTTGACTGTAACTGTATTTCCATCAACAGTAACAGCAGGAACATGCTTCTCTGTTGCAGCATCAGTTGTACCTGCAACAAGCTTCACCATCTTCTCTCCGCAGCAGATCGTAGGTGTCGGTACACCATTTAAAACTGCGATTACTTTGCCACATAAATTACACTTATAAACGTCCCAACTCATTGTTAATACCCCTTTCATCAAAAATGTTAATGCTATCATAACCCATTCACAGGCCAAAGTCAACTTAAGGCTGAAAGGGTCAGATCATCAGATATACCAGATATCCGGCATAGCAGGCCAGCATCAGGGCAGCCCCCGGTCTTGTCAGTTTTTTCGTCTTTGAAACAAGTGCCAGAAGCAGGGATTCAACCAGGATAACCAGGAAGGCATCGAGTCTGAACTTTGGGTCGAAAGGCACCGGAATGATCAGGGCCGTTGTTCCTATAATAAAGAGATAGTTGAAAATATTGCTTCCCACTATGTTGCCGATGGCGATATCCGA
>CACZQE010000328.1 GCA_902783205.1 uncultured Lachnospiraceae bacterium
AAACTTTCAGCAGTGTGGTGGATAATCATCGGCATCTGCAGCGCACCGGTATCCATTCCACTGGCCATCTGTATCGGGGGTCTGGCTATCAGCCTCATCGCAGCGGTTCTCTCCCTGATTATCGGCATTTTCCTCGGAACCCTTGCTGCATTTATCGGAGGAATCGGGATGATCGTTATCGGCTGTGCCGCAATTCCCGTGGCCTTGTCTACAGCAGCCCTTTTTACGGGTATTGGCTTGATGGCCCTCTCCATTTCCCTGGTTGCCGGCGCCGGGGCAATCCTTGGAATCAGAGCCCTCTTCCGGGGCATCGGCAGTCTTGCAAGGCATATCAGTGAGAAAAGAAAAGTAAAGAAGCTTTCCAGAATGAAGGGAGGTGCCGGATATGAAACAGCACAGTAAACTTGCGACATTTTTTATCATATGTTCCCTCGTCTTTTTAATCGGGCTTATTTGTACCGTTGCAGGCCTGGCAACCGGCGGCAAAAATAATATAGAGAAACTGGCCGACCATTACGACTGGTTTCAGGACAGCCCGGGAGAAAGAGGGATTACAAATTACAAAGTTGAAGACTTCCATGGAATCGAAGCTACCGGAGATGTAGATCTGTGGATCCTGGGCACCGGCTATTACGGAGACGGCAGCTGGATGGAGAAGGAAGGCTTACTGGAGCCGACAGAGATGGATAACATAGGCACAAATCAGGTAACCGTCATCTGTGGAGACCGGATGGATCAGCCGGAAATCACTGTAGAAGGGGGAATCCTGAAGATTAATTCCGGATCAGTCGATTTCAAGGGAATCAATCTAAATCTGGACGAAGCAACATTTTATCCGAAAATCCTGGTCTATGTTCCGGATCAGGTCCTTGAAACCATGAATGTCAGCGTACAGACCGGTGATGTCAATGTCATGGGAGTCAGCTGGGAAAAAGCAGATATCCAATTGAATACAGGAGACGTGGTATTTGAGAAAGTCGACAGCCGCGGACTCACGATCAATACCGACACCGGCGATCTGAGTCTGAAAGGGACATTTACCGGAGCAACCGCGATTCACACCGAAACAGGAGATCTGGATCTTGAAACCGGCCTTACCAGAGAATCTTATCATCTGACCGCCAGAAGTTCAACCGGAGATGTGAAAATCACGGAGGGCAAAAAGACTGTTAAAAAGGCCGAAGACGGAAAAGAGATCAGCCAAAAAGGCGGACCCAATGCGCTGACAGCCGTCACCGACACCGGCGATATTGCATTGAATTTCCTGAAATAATAAGGATAAGACCTGTAAAACCGGCTGAAAATGCGTACAAAAGAGGCGTCAGCAGTAACAAAGCTTACTGTTGACGCCTCCTCTTTTACTCATTTGATTATTCTTTTAAAGAATTATTTTGCCATCTGAGCAGCTACTTCTGCAGCGAAGTCTTCCTGCTTCTTCTCGATGCCTTCACCTGTCTCCATACGAACGAAACCTTTGATCTTGACATTTGCGCCATTAGCCTTTGCAACCTCAGCAACATACTTGCCTACGGACTGCTTGCCGTCCTCTGCCTTTACGTATACCTGGTCCATAAGGCAGATTTCCTTAAGCTCCTTGTTCAGACGACCCTTAACCATGCCGTTGATGATCTTGTCGTTTGCATCGGGCTTCTCATTGCGGGCTGCTGCTGCAAGGATCTCTTCCTCTTTCTTCAGGTAGTCCTGATCAACCTCGGATCTGTCTGTGTACTTGGGGCTTAATGCTGCAACCTGCATGCAGATGTTCTTAGCCATCTCTTTGATCTCGTCGTTGACAACGTCTGTTACCACGTCAACAAGAACGCCGATCTTGCCGCCCATATGTGTATAGGAAGCGATCATACCCTCGTTCTCAACAACCTGTGTGAAACGGCGGATGTTCATGTTCTCGCCGATAACAGCGATCTGGCCTGCCAGAGCTTCTTTAACAGTCTTGGTCTCGTCAAACTTCCATGTCTCAGCAAGGAAAGCGTCGATGTCAGCTGCCTCTGTATCCATAGCCTGCTCAGCTACCTGTGCCACATAGCCCTGGAACTTGTCGTTCTTTGCAACGAAGTCTGTCTCTGCATTAACCTCAACTGCAACTGCCTTCTTAAGATCGTCGGATACGAGAACCTTTACGATACCCTCAGCTGCGATCCTGCCTGCCTTCTTCTCAGCAGTAGCCAGTCCTTTTTCTCTGAGGAACTCGATTGCTTTATCAAAATCGCCGTCTGTAGCGGTAAGAGCCTTCTTACAATCCATCATGCCGGCGCCTGTCATCTCACGTAATTCTTTAACCTGTTTTGCTGTAACAGCCATTTCTAATTACCTCCTTGAAAATGTATATAAATAATTATCTTTTAAAAAATGCGACTATACTTCGTTAAAAAACGCCCCGGCCTGTGTAAGACGCAGGCTGAGGCGGTTTGTGCAAAAAGCGGTGATTATTATTCCTCGTCCTCTACATCAGCTTCCTCGGAAACTTCTGCGTCCATGCCCTGGTTGCCTTCGATGACAGCGTCAGCCATCTTGGAGACGATCAGCTTGACAGCGCGGATCGCATCATCGTTGCCCGGGATAACATAATCAAGCTCTTCCGGATCGCAGTTTGTATCGCAGATACCAACCAGCGGGATACCCAGTGTATGAGCTTCCTGGATGCAGATCCTTTCTTTTCTGGGATCTACTACGAAAATCATGTCCGGAACATCTTCCATCTCTTTGATTCCGCCAAGGTTCTTCTGCAGCTTCTCCTGCTGCTTTTTCAGCTTGATTACTTCCTTCTTGGGAAGAACTTCAAAAGTACCGTCTTCTTCCATTGCCTCGATCTTCTTAAGCTGGGCAATTCTGCTCTGGATAGTCTTGAAGTTAGTGATCATACCGCCTAACCATCTCTGGTTAACATAAAACATACCGCAGCGCTCTGCTTCGTTCTTAATGGAATCCTGTGCCTGCTTCTTTGTTCCTACAAAGAGGATCTTGCCGCCGTTAGCCACACAGTCTCTTACTGCGTCATAAGCCTCGTCCACCATACCAACAGACTTCTGAAGGTCGATGATGTAGATGCCGTTACGCTCTGTGTAGATATAGGGAGCCATCTTGGGGTTCCATCTTCTTGTCTGGTGTCCGAAATGAACGCCTGCCTCGAGTAACTGTTTCATGGAAAGTACACTCATAATTAATCTCCTTTTCGTTGAGTCTTCCACTGTCATCTACTTCTGCAGCCACCTCTTCCGAGGCACTGGGCTGGCAGAATCCGACAGCGTGTTTTTTACACATAACGAACGTAGTATAACACAGATCAAAAACCGATGCAAGAACATGTTAAACAAATTTCGGTTATTGATCCTGATGCTTCAGATCCCGGTCCGGAACCGGATTCTAGAGGCCTTTGTAATAGGTCTCCACTGCTTTAGCCATGGCTTTTCTTCTCTTATCGAAGAAGCTTTCCACTTCTTTATCCGTGACTGCAAAAAGCGTCTCGTCAAGGTCATGGGCTTTCAGTGATGCCATCACTGCATCCTGACCGATGGCCTTTTCCAGTGCCTCTTTGTAAGCTGCCGGTTCCCTGCGGCGGAGCATCTGTCTTGTCTCCGCTGTCAGATAAGTCAGGTTGGCTGCCTGGCCGTAAATCTCACGGGTCTTGAAACCGCATTTTGCAAGATATGCCTTGGGCAGGATCTGGGAGGACTCTCCCTTGCCGCCGTAAACCTCTTCAAAGGAAGTGTCCGGGCTGTAAAGAGCATTTGCTCCACGGGCACAGAGTGATGCCAGATAAGCGATGAAAGCAGCACTTCTGGAAGAAGTGGAAGCGTATTTTGCCGGGAGGACTCCGTCAAAGAAGTCTGCAGTAAGCCTCAGGTCTGCAAGCTGTTCCACATAGGAAGCAGCGCCTTCCGCCATCACATTTTCATAGTCGCGTACAACAACACTGTCCGGAGCACCCTGGTAATGGCCTGTGATCAGGGCAAATGTCATCCATTTACCGATCAGAGAGGCTTTTTCTTTCTCAGCCAGGCCCTGGCGTCCCATGAGCAGGTACATTGCATAGCAGTAATTGATTACAGACTGGGAATAAATCAGGCGGCTGCTGCCATAGCCGGCATCCCGCAGAGCCTTGCAGAATCCCTTATAATTCTTCTCGTCAACAAAAGCGCGTACGCCCTGGCCAAGGGATTTAAAAGAATCTTTGGCCAGTTTCTTTGAAATTATGCCACGCTTTTTCGTCTTACCGGAAAGCAGGTTGACCAGATCTCCGATCTTGCTTTTTCCGAAGTAGGAAATGAGCACGACTTTGAGTACATCCGTGTAAGCGGGCATATAGATCTCATCCGCACCCTCTGTACACCAGGAAAGCGCTTTCCCGTAAGGAGAAGCCAGGAAGTCCGGCTCATTCTGCTTAAGATCGGCAAAGAAAGAGGGCTCCTTTAAAAGATGGCAGAAGTAGTCAATACAGTTTCTGATATAGTCTCCGTCATACTGCTCGTTGACAGAGATCTTGCTCATGGCAAAGTCCTCCTGGTTCAGAGGCTTGCCCTGGAGATTGATCCGGATAAAGATTTCGGAAACCACATCGATATCAAGCAGGAAGGATAACTCAATAACACCAACCTGATGTTTGGTAATACCGCGCAATGTATCAATGGCTTCTTCCAGATTGGAGAAATCCTGTCCTTCATTGCGGCTCTTGTACTCTTTTTCAAATGTTCTGAAGGAATAACCTCTGGCAAAAAGAACACTGATATCAGGAATCCATCTGGGATCATCCGCTAAAGAACCGTCCCAGACAACGAAATGCTCCTCTTCTTCTCCGGCCAGGGGGTTGAATCCGATCCGGATCCGGTATGAGCGGTAGTGCTCATCCAGAACCTCTTTGCCGGTGAGGGCTGCCATGAGGGCCGTCACTCTCTGCTGACCGTCAATCAGGATCTTCTTGGTTCCGCCCTTTCCGAAACCTTTCAGGCGGACCTGTGTGTTCTGCCATACGATCAGATAGCCGATGGGATATCCCTCATAGAGAGAATCAATCAGATCCCTTACTTCCTTGCCCTTCCATACGAAAGGTCTCTGAATCTCAGGAATCGCAATCTGGTCGCTCTGTACAAAATTCAGAATATGGTTTACCGAATACTGCGTGATTTTGTAATTATCCATCTTTTCCTCCAAAGCCTCGCCTGTTTCTCTACTTCTTCATCTGCTTGAGTTCTTCGAATACAACATCGTTAAGTACTTTAATATATGTTCCCTTCATGCCGGACGAACGTGACTCGATCACACCGGCACTCTCAAACTTTCTTAATGCATTGACGATCACAGACCGTGTAATACCGACCCTGTCGGCAATCTTGCTCGCTACCAGGATGCCCTCTGTTCCGTCCAGCTCATCAAAAATGTGCTGGATTGCTTCAAGTTCCGAGAAGGAAAGGGTTGAAATGGCAGACTTGACAATGGCGATCTTACGGTTTTCCTCCGCATTCTCCTCATTGACGGAACGCATCATTTCCAGACTCACCACTGTGGTTCCGTACTCGATCAGGATAATATCATCGATCTCATAGTCCTTGCCCCGCCGGTACATGAAAATGGTTCCAAGCCTCTCTCCGGCGATATCGATGGGAGTGACCACAGCCTGATAGAGATTAACATCCTCAGCCTCAAAGCCCAGGGTCTGCAGATTCACATTTTCCTTGGTAGAAAGGATTCCCAGAAGACGCTCGTTGAGCATGGAATCGATATGCTCGCCCACCTCATCCGTGATCAGCTCCGTCAGCACCGGGATCTCTTCCATGTTCTTGATACCAAGCAGCTTGCCTTTTCTGCTGATCACAAGCACATTTGATAAAAGAATCTCGCTGAGCACATCACAGATATCATTAAATACCACCTTATGAGAGCTGGTATTATGAAGCAGCTTGTTGATTTTTCTCGTTTTGTCCAGTAATTGAACACTCATAAATTCCACCACCTGTTTCCCCGAAATGGCTGTCATCCCATATCGGATAAATATTTTCATAAATTAACTGACAATTTTATGTATTAGAATTCTATCACATTCAACTTCTAAAAACAATTCAATTATCTAAATAATAATGATTTTTCCAAATTAACTTGCAAATCAAAACAAATGTATGCAAAAAGCACAAAAGAAAAAGATGTGAGAATGCACTCACATCTTTTTTCTCATTCTTCTTCATCTTTTGATATAACGTTTCCGCACTGGGGATTGGAGCAGACAATCTTCTTGCCCTTTTCCACCATATAGCTTCCGCACTTTTCACAGGGCTTGCCATAGGGCTTCTGCCAGCTCATGAAATCACATTCCGGATTATCGATGCATCCGTAATACTTTCTTCCCCTCTTGGTTTTCTTAAGAACAACTTCCTTACCGCAATTGGGGCATGCAACACCTGTCTTCTCATAGAAAGGTTTCGTATTACGGCACTCGGGGAATCCCGGGCAGGCCAGGAACTTGCCGTGCGGTCCGTACTTGATGACCATGTTCCTTCCACAGACATCACAGATCTCGTCTGATACTTCATCCTCGATCTTGATCTTGGCCAGGCTTTCCTCAGCATCCTGAACAGCAGTCATCAGGTCGGGATAAAAATTTTCGACGATTGTCTTCCACTTTACCTTCCCGTCTTCCACTCCGTCCAGAAGGGACTCCATACTTGCGGTGAAGTTAACATCCACAATAGACGGAAAAGCTTCCATCATCAGATCATTGACTGCCTCACCCAGCTCTGTGATATAGAGGTTCTTCTTCTCCTTCACAATATACCGTCTGCCCAGCAATGTAGTAATTGTCGGCGCATAGGTTGAGGGTCTTCCGATTCCCATCTCCTCCAGTTCCCTGACCAGAGAGGCTTCTGTATAATGAGCCGGCGGCTGGGTAAAATGCTGTGACGGAACCAGTTCCTTTAGAGTAAGGGATGTATTCTCATCAATCTTCTTGATCAGAGCACTCATGGTGTTCTTCTCATTGTCACCGCGGTAGACTGCCAGATAACCGTCAAACTTCATCCTGGTACCCACAGCATGGAAAAGATACTCTCCTGCCGTGATCCGGATGGTCTTGGTCTCATAGACCGCACATTTCATGCGGCTGGCCAGAAAACGGGACCAGATCAGTGAATAGAGCCTGTAGAGGTCTTTCGGAAGCTGGTCTTTGATCGACTCCGGTGAAAGGGAGCTGTCTGTCGGCCGGATGGCCTCATGGGCATCCTGGATTCTTCCAGAAACAAGACGCCGGCTGTCGGCATCACCCACAAACTCCTCACCGTAGTTCTCACGTATATATTCTCTGCACCTTGTATCGGCTGCTTCAGAGACACGGGTAGAATCCGTTCTCAGATAAGTGATCAGACCGACTGTGCCTCTCTTC